>DAHVFK010000100.1 GCA_027317055.1 Betaproteobacteria bacterium
GTAGTGGATTTCTGTCGCCGACACGGAAGATCGAAGTTAGGCGTTCAACTCGCACATGCGGGAAGGAAGGGCTCGGTGCTTCCGCCATGGGAAGGTCGACGCGTACTCAAACCGGAAGAGGGCGGATGGCGCCCTGTAGCGCCATCTCCCATCGGAGTGTTCGAGGACCATCCCCCGCCTCGCGAACTGAGCCAAGGTGATCTCGAAAGCTTGAAGCGCAAGTTCGTTGAGGCCGTGCGCAGAGCAGATCGAATTGGATTTGATCTGGTTGAACTACACGCGGCACATGGATACCTGGTGCATCAATTTCTTTCCCCGATCAGCAATCGACGCCCTGATGAGTACGGGGGCTCGTCCGAAAACAGAATGCGGTTTCCATTGGAGCTCTTCCATGCCATGCGTGCGGCATGGCCTGCCGACAAGCCGATGTCGGTGAAACTTTCGGCGGTCGACTGGGGCAGAGGAGGCTGGACGCTGCCCGAAGCGGTGGAATTCTGTAGCCGACTCCGGGATCTGGGGTGCGATTATGTCGTCGTTTCGACGGGGGGCATTGTTTGGACAGAGACGATGCCGACGGCACCAGGGTTCCAAGTGCCGTTCGCTCAGGAGATTCGCCTAAAAGCCCGTATTCCAGTCGTTGCCGTCGGATTAATTACGGACCCAGAGCAGGCTGAGGCTATCGTCGCTTCAGGTCAGGCCGATATGGTGTCGCTTGCCAGAGGAATGCTTTGGGATCCGCGCTGGGCTTGGCATGCTGCCGAGGCGCTGGGAGCCGACCTTTCACTTCCGAACCAGTATAGCCGTGCGCGACCGCAGCTAGCCCACGACACGTTCGCCGTAGGAGACGCAGGGCGTAAGAGCTAGTGGCACGCGGCAATCGCCGTCTCCTGCTGGGTGCAGGCCGAACTGTTCTGATGAGACTTGATTACTAGATGTCCAGGCGGCTACAGGAGCATCGTCTCGAGATTCCTCCAATGAAGACTAATCAAAGAACCGAGTCCAAAGGCGGTTTTCCACTTCGTAGCGCGCGCAATCAGTACTCCTCCGGATTGCTCGTGCTGCTCGGCGGCCTCACGCTCGCCTGGGGATTCAACTTTACTGCGATGAAGGTCGCACTTTCGGAGATACCACCACTTACTTTCCGCTCAATATGCTTGTTCTTTGGCGCGCTAACCTTGTTCGCCCTTCTGCGCCTTCGGGGGCAGCGTCTAATCCTGCCAAAGCATCAGTGGGGGCGTCTCATTATATTGGCAATTTCGAACATCACATGTTTCCACATTTTGTTGGTGTTTGGTTTGACGATGATTCCTTCCGGGCGAGTGGCGATCCTGGCCTTTACGATGCCTGTGTGGGCAACAATCTTATCGGTCTGGATACTAGGTGATCACCTTTCTGTTCGAAAGGTCGCGGGCCTTGCGCTTGGATTGGCAGGCATAGTATTGCTACTGGGCGAGGGGATTGTCAGTTTACGGGCTGCTCCGGTCGGCGCGGTCCTCGTCCTTGTGGGAGCATTTTGCTGGGGATTTGGCACGGTGCTTCAGAAGCGATATCCAGTTGACATGCCAATCTCTTCTTATACCGCCTGGATCATGTTGCTCGGCAGCGTGCCAATGATCATTGGCGCGTGGTTGTTCGAGAACCCACGAGCGCTCTTGGATGTGACGTTTTGGCCTGGGATGGCATTGCTATACAACGTGGTTATTGCGTTTGCGTTTGCGCAGTGGGCGTGGCTCAAGCTTGCAATTCTGCTGCCAGTCTCTGTGAGCTCGCTTAGTACCCTAATGGTGCCCGTTGTGGGGGTCTTTTCCGGCATGCTTTTCCTTAATGAAAGGCCGAGTTGGACAGAATACGGTGCGCTGGTCATGGTGCTCGGGTCGCTCATCAGCGTGATCATGCCAAGCGGTGCTAAACAAGCCGATGTTGGTCTGAGGTAAGTCCGTTTCGTGAGGCTGTTCTGTTTCACCGGCCTTCTCCGAGCTGTACCAGAACGATATTAATGAGGTCCGCTTTTTGGAGAGGAAGCGGATGTGTATCGAGATTTAATTCCGCAAATGGGCATCGAGGATTTGCCGCTTGAGCTCCAATCATTCTGATTCAGCGGTGCAACACTACGAGAAGCTCCTCTGCGCGCTTGAGCGCCGCGGACGCCTGCGCACGCTTGGACCGCAACGGGGTGTGGATTTCTCATCGAACGATTACCTTGCGCTAAGCGAGGCCGCGCCCATTCGACAGGCATTAATCTCCGCTCTCGAGCGGAGCGTGCCAGTGGGAGCAGGCGGATCGCGACTCCTTCGTGGAAATCACCCGGAGCACGAGGCTCTCGAGAGCGAAGCCGCGTCTTTTTTCGGGGTTCAGCGTGCGCTGTATTATGGCGGCGGTTTCATCGCCAACTTCGCGCTCCTGTCCCTGCTACCTCAACGTGGTGACTTGATCGTCTACGATGCACTAATCCATGCCAGCTGTCATGAAGGAATGCGTGCTAGCGCAGCGGAATATGTGGCAGCGACTCACAACGATGCCGGCGCGGTCGAAGACAAGCTTCGTGCCCGGCGCGCTCATAGCGCCAACGGTCGTGCGTGGATTGTGGTGGAAAGCCTATACAGCATGGACGGCGACCGGGCGCCGCTGCTTGAGCTGACCGACATCGCCACTCGATACGATGCGACCTTAATTATCGACGAGGCGCATGCAACGGGTGTTTTTGGCCCGCAAGGCCGGGGGCTCTCGGCCGCATATGAAGGTCATGACAACATAATCTCCGTCCACACATGTGGCAAAGCGCTCGGCGCGATGGGCGCTCTGGTATGCGGTCCCGCGCCAATCATAGAATTTCTAATTAATCGCAGCCGGGCGTTCATCTACGCTACTGCCCCATCGCCACTCATGGCGGTTGCGGTTCGGAAAGCACTCGAACTGCTAAAGCATGAGCCGGAGCGGCGAGAGCGTCTAGAACGCCTGATAGCCTTCGCCAACCGCCAGATCCAACTGCGTTGCGGAGTGCGTCCAAGCGGCTCCCAAATTTTGCCGGTCGTAGTCGGAGATAGCCGCCGAGCAATGCGCCTTGCAGATGCCCTGCAGGCGAGGGGGTACGACATTCGCGGCATTCGGCCCCCTACTGTGATGGAAGGTAGCGCCCGCCTCAGAATCGCCGTGACGCTGCATGTTGATGAAGCGACAATCGCGAGGATGCTTGACTCGTTGGCAGAGGAACTGCAAGCCCTTTCCACATGAATGTCCGCTATGTCATCACCGGTACCGACACCGGAGTGGGCAAGACCGTGTTTGCTGCGGCGCTTACCCTCGCCCTGTCAGGTACCTATTTCAAGCCTGTTCAGTCCGGATCGGAGGAGGAGACTGACACGGATGTTGTGCGCCGCCTGACGGCACTGCCTTCTGAGCATTTTTTGCGCGAATGCTATCGATTACGTACACCGCTGTCGCCCCACCGCGCGGCCGAGATTGATGGCGTTGAAATTGATGCAGACCGATTGATGCTACCAACGACAGATAGTCCGTTGATTGTCGAGGGCGCGGGAGGACTGCATGTGCCGCTGACTCGCAAGCTGCTCTATATCGAGGTCTTTGCGCGCTGGGGGGTGCCGGTGATTCTGTGTACGCGGACGGTGCTCGGCACCATCAATCACACATTGCTTTCCCTTGAGGCACTGCGTCGTCGAGCGATCCCCATTCATGGTGTCGTCTTTATTGGCGGCGCGAATCCGGACAATGAGCGCACGATTACTGAAATGGGTTCCGTACGTTCACTCGGACGCATGCCGACGCTAACCAAAGTGACCCCGACGCACATTGCGGATGCTTTTGCACGTAATTTCCGGCAGCGCGATTTTGTGGAATGACAGGGAATGCAAATACCTGCGAAGAGCTCTTCTCCGATCTGGCACCCCTTCACGCAACATGCGCTTCTGCCAAAGATGACGGCGGTCGCCAGTGCCCAAAATGCCTATCTGTATACGATCGACGGTCGGCGCCTCATCGATGGAATCGCCTCTTGGTGGGTGATTACGCACGGCCATTGCCACGCGCGTATCGTGCGCGCCATCAGCGAGCAGGCGCAGCGGCTAGATCAGGTGATCTTTGCTGGCCATACGCACGAGCCGGCGGAGCGACTGGCGCGCAAGCTGGTTGAGCTCACGCCCAAAGGACTGGATTACGTCTTCTTCTCCGACAGCGGATCGACGAGTGTAGAAGTCGCACTGAAAATGGCGCTGGGTTACTGGCGCCATATCGGCGAGGCGCGTCAACGTATCGTCGCGCTGGAGCATGGCTATCACGGCGATACGATTGGTACGATGTCGGTGGGCGCGCGAGGCGTCTTCAATGCGCCTTACGAGCCATTATTATTCGAAGTCGATCGAGTTCCCTTTCCTCACGTCGGACGCGAACAGGCGACGTTGGACGCGCTGGATGCCGCGTGCGGCCGGTCGGCGGTCGCGGCGTTTATCGTCGAACCTCTGATACTCGGTGCGGGTGGCATGTTGATGTACGCGCCGCGGGTTTTGAAGGAGATGAAACTGATTTGCGAGCGGCATCGCGTGCTATTCATCGCAGATGAGGTCATGACGGCTTGGGGCCGCACTGGTACTCTTTTCGCGTCTGAGCAGGCGAAGGTCGTTCCCGATATCGCTTGCTACGCAAAAGGAATCACGGGCGGCACGCTACCGTTGGCGGTTACCATGTGCCGGGCGGAGATATTCGATGCACACTATTCGACCGATCGCCGGCGGACGTTCTTCCACTCCAGTTCTTATACTGCCAATCCTATCGCCTGCGCGGCCGCCAACGCGAATCTTGAGCTGTGGGAAGAAGAGCCGGTATTGGAGCGGATCGCGCGGATCGGCACCTATCATGAGAGGCGGCTACTAGGGCTCCGGGAAGATGCACGCTTTGCGAATGTCCGCCGTACCGGAACGATCGCTGCGGTCGACATTCGCGTGCCGGACAACGGCTATCTCGCAGACATAGGCCCCAGACTTTACGAGTTTTTCGGGGAACGCGGCGTGTTGCTGCGCCCGCTTGGTAACACGATCTATATCTTGCCGCCCTATTGTGTGACGACGGAGGATCTCGATGCAATCTACGACGCAATCGGTGACGCGGTCGATGTCGTCGGAGTTTGAGTTAGCGAATACTAGTCTCGTCGACCGTGTCGAGGCCATGCTGGAGCGCTACTGTGCGCATAGCAAGCAGCATGCGAGGCTGCTCAATACGTTGTCGATGCTCGAACATATTGGTAGCCGAAAGATCATGGCAACCCAATCTGGCAAGGGGCTCGACCAACCGACTCTCAAGCACCTCGCGGAAGAGACGCGCCATGCGTTCTTCTTTAAGCGGCAGGCAGAGAGAGCTGCCCGGCATAGTCTTGACTACTCGGAGAAGTCGCTGGCTGCGCCGGCGGCGGCGCGGATGTACTTCCAGCGACTCGACGCCAGCACAGCAAGAACGCTCGGGCGTAACGCAATACCGAAGGCGGCGTATCTATACATGTCGATGGTAGTCGAGTTCCGGGCGGTGTGGCTATATCGGCTCTACCAAGCAGTGCTTGAACGCACGAGGTCGGCGTTTTCACTCAGAAGCGTGTTGGCGGAGGAGGATAGACATCTGGAGGAGATGTCCGGAGCGCTCAAGACGATTGGTGCGTTAGACGCCGCGCTTATTGAACGGTTGTGTTGTGGAGAGCGGAGACTATTCGAGCGACTACTCGCGGCTCTGGAGCGCAGCGTCGATGGATTTGCGCTCACGGTTTTGGGGTAAATTCTTGAGAGAGTTCCCAATCTCCAGTAGCGGAATTGTCGGCTCGGCAGCCACTCGCGACAATGACGCGAATGACCTAAACAATATTGACCTGCCCAGGTTCTTTGGTTCAACCGGTAATTTGAGAGAATGGCCCTCGGCATCTCAGCGGCTCGGCACGCTACACCGTTCACATATCGCGCGAACAAGTGCGTGTAGTGTCTAGGCGCGTCTCCTATACTTTGCGTATGCGATTTCGCTGCATCGTCTCGTACCGCTCTACGCGCAGCGACAATATTTCCACGTGGCGCACTAGCGTTCAGGGCGAGGACGTGGTTTCGGCAACGGCGAAAATTGTCGAGCAACTAAGGCGCCGACAGCGGCGGCCGGTCATCGTAGTCGGCATGTACCTTCACGTACAAGAAGCGCGGCCCACGGCCTAGCGATTAGGTAACTTCGCCCAGCCGCAACTGCCGTGGCCACCTGGCGCATTCTGCGGACAAAATTTCTTGACGCCGGCCGGTTCGACTTGATCCGATTGTTTACCACCTGAAGGTCGGATAACCCCATATGAGGGAATGAACGGCAATTGCTCTCGCGCCAAGCGAGCTGGTGCCTAACTTCTTAGGCGCATCGAGTCGCCAACAGTAACTGGCCGAGGCACGGTTTACCGAATCGACACGCGAATTCCGCTAGTCGTGCTGCGCAGCACCCTTGAACAGGTGTTCCATTGTGTCGTTCAAGCTTAGAAGCTGCTGCGGCGAGAAGTAACGCCGCCGCAGCGCAACGAGGAACGGCCCGAACGCCTCGTCGATCTGCGAGCCAAAGCGCTGGAAGATCTCCGCTAGATACATGTCGTGACGGATCAGCGACTCAGCCATTGTCACGATCGGTTTATTGCGCGTGTAGGCGGCATGCACTTCCCCATGCATGTTGGCAGTCAACGCGGTCCTAAAGTCGGTGGCAATGGTGAAGAGGTTGTCCGCGTTGCCGATTCGCACGCCGTTGCCTTCGTGCAGATAGACACGCACGTTGTCCCCGAAACGAAAGCGACTATCGTCGACGCCGAACAGGATGATCATAATGTTGACGCTACGCTTCGCAGCGTCTCGGAGTTCGCTGTAGTGAGCGTCGATCACGGTCTGGTGCGCCTTGATCCAAACGTGGACCTTGGCTTCTCGGATCATCTCGGAGATCTTTGCGTTGACCTTCTCCTCGCCTTCGATAGTCCACACGAACTCGCGGCTGTCGTCGGACTTGACTTGACTCAGGCGCGCCGCGAGCTGCTTGCAGCGAACGCTCGTGTCGTCCGCAATGCGGCTGAGCAGGACTCTGGGATCGACCGGAATATATCGCACGGGCCCTTGACTGAACGGCTGGACTGCGCCCTTGTTGGTGCAGCTCTCGAGTGCGCCGTAGGTGTTGGCGCGTGGAAGGCCGGCTGCCCTGCTGATTTCATATGCAGTCGCGGGGCTGGATTGGAGTAGCGCGATGTAGGTCCGCGCCTCATAGTCCGAGAATCCTAGGGCCTGGAGCTCGGTTGCGAGCGCGTCGCGCTCCGAAGCCGTGCGTACCGACGTCTTGGCCGGATAGGTGATCACCGTCCGGTGGCCTTTTGCGGCCTTCCTTGGTCCCTTCCGCGAATTGCGGCGCGCTTTCTTCGACTCGACCACGCGGCGACCCTCACCCTGAATACCGGCCAATATTAGCGCAATCGACGCGGTACGGGGTCGGATCGCAAGGCGTGGTTGTCGCAGCAACCACAAGCGCGATAAGGTTGCGCCGGTCCCGGGACGGAGACGCCGGATGCTCGAAACGCAATGCGTGGTGGTCGGGGCGGGGGTAAGCGGCCTCGCCGTAGCACGCGAGCTGTCGGCGCGTGGGCGGGAGGTGGTGGTCCTCGAGCGCGCGGGCGCGGTCGGCACCGAGACCAGCTCGCGCAGCAACGAAGTCATTCACGCTGGCCTGTACTACCGCCCCGGAAGTCCGCAAGCCGTACTGTGCGCTCGCGGTAGCTTGGCGCTCTATGAGTATTGCGCTCGCCACGGTATCGAGCACCTGCGCGTCGGAAAGCTCGTCGTCGCGACGGACCCGGAGTCCGTAGGCTGGATCGAGGACACGCAGACCAAGGGATTGGCGAACGGTGTACGTGGTCTCGAGTTGTTGACCGGCGAAGCGGCAGCACGGCTTGAACCGAACCTGCGGTGCAGCGCGGCGCTGCATTCGCCGCATACCGGCATCGTCGACACGCATGGTTTGATGCTCGCCTACCGCGGCGATGCGGAGGCGCATGGCGTGACTTTCGCCCTCAGGACGGAGCTCGTCGGTGCCGCGCCGCGGGGCGCTGGCTTCGAGGTACAGACGCGTTCACGGGACGGCGAGCACACCCGGCTACGCTGCGCGCTGTTGATCAACGCCGCCGGCTTGCGAGCGGCGGACGTGGCGCGCGCTGTCGAGGGAATGCCGCTCTCAGCGGTTCCAAAGGTCCATTTCGCAAAGGGCGCGTTTTTCTCGCTGCGCGGCAGGGCACCATTCCGGCACTTGATCGTTCCGGAGCCGAAGACTTGGCGCCTCGGCGGAATATTCACACTCGACCTGGCGGGGCGCGGCCGCTTCGGTCCGGATGAGCAGTGGGTGGAGGCGATCGACTACGGCCTCGCCGATTGGTCGAGCGCACAAGCGTACGCAGCCGTGCGGCGCTACTTCCCGTCGCTTCCCGATGGCGCGCTTACGCCGGACTACGCGGGTATCCAGCCGCGGCTGAGAGGGCCAGGGGAGCCCCCGACCGACTGGATATTCCAAGACGAGCGCGCGCACGGTCTACACGGCCTGATCAACCTGTTTGGGCTCGAGAGTCCTGGCATTACGGCCTCGCTCGCCATCGCGCAGACTGTCGCGGATCTGTCCGAAGGGCGCGACCTGCCCTCTACCCTCGATGCTGCGCCGCAGCGTGCCTGATCTGAGCCAGGGCAGCGATTTCGCAAAAAGTCGTTGCTCGAACAACTACAGCTGATATATGGTGCGCGAACCAGGAAGGGGAGGAGGAGAGAACGTGGCGCACGCTAAGGGCGGCGAGTTCATCGCCGATTTCCTGATCCGGGAGAAGATTCCATACGTCTTCGGCGTATGCGGGCACGGCAACGTCGGGTTGCTTGATGCCATGTACGACCGCAGGGACGAGCTCAAGCTGATTTCGCCGCGGCACGAGCAGTGCGCGGCCCATATGGCGGATGCCTATTACCGCGTGAGCCACCAGCCGGTGGCCACACTGAGCTCCATTGGACCGGGCACCGCCAACATGGTCATGGCGCTTGCCAACGCGTTCCTCGATTCGTCCGCGATCTTTGCGATCTCGGCGAACGTGCCCACTCAGCAGGCGCATCGCGGAGCGTTTCAGGAAATGTCGCGCACGAACCAGAGCGACGCGCCATCTTTGCTGCAGCAGTGCGTAAAACGCAGCTTTCAGCCCCAGCGCGTTGAGTCGCTGCCGCTCGTCATGCGACAGGCGCTCAGCCTCGCAACGTCGGGGCGGCCGGGTCCGGTCAACGTGGACGTTCCGTTCAATGTGTTCCAGGAAACGGGAGAAGTCGAATATGAGCCTTCGCAGCGGGACGTTATTACGTCTCGCGTCGCTGCTTCGTCGCAGGACGTAAAGACTGCGGTCGATTTGCTGCTTTCTGCCCGTCGCCCCATGGTCTATGCGGGCAATGGCGTCACGCTGTCGGAGGCGGGACCTGAACTCACCGAGCTGGTCGAGAAGTTGCGCATCCCGGTCGCGTTCCTGCCAAACGGCATGGGAACGCTCGACATGCGCGATCCGCTGGCGCTTGGCTTCGTGGGCCGTAACGGCGCGTACCAGGCGAACGAGGCGGCGCGGCATTGCGACGTTCTGCTCAATCTCGGTGCACGATTTGACGATCGATCCGCGTCTTCCTGGATCCCGGGCTACAGCTGGAACATTCCGCCGACGAAGCTGATCCAGGTTGATATCGACGCAAGCGAGCTCGGCCGTACCTACCCGGTCGCCTTGGG
>DAHVFK010000101.1 GCA_027317055.1 Betaproteobacteria bacterium
GGAGAAAAGCTGTCGCTCAATTTCCAAAACGTCGAGGTCAGGGCGGTGCTGAATGTGATTGCCGACTTCACCGACCTCAACATCATCACCAGCGATTCGGTGACCGGCAACATCACGCTGCGCCTGAAGGACGTTCCGTGGGATCAGGCCCTGGACATCATCCTGCAGACGCGCGGTCTCGACATGCGCAAGAATGGCAACGTGATCTGGATCGCACCGCGCGACGAACTCGCCACGCGCGAGAAGCTCGCGCTCGAGGCGGCGCAGCAGATCAACGATCTGGAGCAGACGCGCACCGAGTCGTTCCAGATGAACTACCAGAAGGCAGTCGATGTACAGAAGCTCCTCTCCGAACCGAACCAGCGCATTCTGTCAAAGCGCGGCAGCGTGGTCGTCGATGCGCGCACGAACATGCTGTTCGTGCAGGACACGCCGAGCCGGCTTGAGGAAGTGCGCAAACTGATCGCCAAGATCGACGTACCCGTGCGTCAAGTCATGATCGAGGCGCGCATCGTTGAAGCAAACGACACGTTCAGCAAGAACCTCGGCGCGCGGCTTGGCTATCACGACAATCTGGCAACTGGCGGGCACAACTTTCTTGGTCAGAACAACACTCAATACACCTTCGGTGGAGGGTTGGCCGACACCGGCTTCCACACAGGGCAAACGACAACGACGCCCGACTTCCTCAACAATTCGACGAACGTAAACCTACCGGCAACGGGCCTGAATTCCTTCAGCGCGGGACAGTTCTCGTTCCTGCTGTTCAACAACGCGATGACGAGATTCCTGAATCTCGAAATCAGCGCGCTGGAGGCGGATGGCAAAGGCAAGGTGGTTTCGAGTCCTCGAGTGCTGACCGCCGACCAAGTCGAGGCGGTGATCGAGCAGGGTACGGAGATTCCCTACCAGCAGGCGACCTCTTCCGGCGCGACGGCGGTCTCGTTCCGCAAGGCCAACCTGTCGCTCAAGGTCAAGCCGCAGATCACGCCTGATGGCAACGTGATCATGACGCTCGACGTCAACAAGGACCAGCCGGGAATCACCACGCCTGCTGGCGTGCAAATCAACACCAAGCACGTCAAGACCGAAGTGCTGGTGGAAAACGGCGGCACCGTGGTCATTGGAGGCATCTACGAGCAGAGCGACCGCACCGACATTACGAAGGTGCCGTTGTTCGGCGACCTGCCGTTCGTCGGCTGGATGTTCAAGAACAACCAGACCGCGACGAGCAAGACCGAGCTGCTGGTGTTTATCACGCCCAAGATTGTGAACGAGCGCCTCACCGTTCGCTGATTTGCCGCGTCTCCTCTGGACGTTACGGCCGGGCCCTCCCGGCCGTTTTCTTTTTCTGTGCCGCCTTACAGCTACAATAGATCCGTGAAACAGGGCGGCAATATCTATCTCGTTGGCATGATGGGCGCGGGCAAGACGACCGTAGGAAAGCTTATTGCCAAGCGCCTGAAACGCCGCTTCGTGGATTCCGACCACGAAATCGAGCGACGCTGCGGTGTGCGCATTCCGGTGATCTTCGATATCGAGGGCGAGCACGGATTCCGCACGCGGGAGGAGCAAGCCATCGTGGAGTTGGCGGCGCTTGAGGGCGTGGTGCTCGCGACCGGAGGCGGCGTCGTGCTGTCCACGGAAAACCGGCGCCAGCTCGCCTCGCGCGGCACCACGGTTTATCTCCATGCGCGGCCCGAGGACCTTTACCGGCGTCTGCGACACGACAAGAATCGGCCGCTGCTCGACACCCCAGATCCGGCGCAGCGCCTCCAGGAGCTGTACGTGCAGCGGGACCCGCTCTATCGTCAGGTCGCGGACATAGTGCTGGAGACGGGCACGCAATCCGTTCAGGCGCTCGCTCGCGACCTGTTGGCGAAGATCGAGGAAAGATGCAAAGTCTCCGCGTAGAGCTCGGCGAGCGTGCGTACCCGATCCACGTAGGCGCCGGGATTTTGGATGATTCGTCGTTGTACGCTGCCGAACTGGTAGCGGGGCGCGCCGCGATAGTGACCAACACTGTCGTGGCGCCGCTGTACCTCGAGCGCATGCGGCGCGCGCTGGCCGCTGCGAAGATTGATGTGGTCGAGATCGTGATCGCAGACGGAGAGCAGGCGAAGGACTGGCGCACCCTCGACGGGGTCTTCGACGCGCTAGTTGCGGCGCGCTGCGACCGGCAGACGCCGATCATCGCACTCGGCGGAGGAGTGGTCGGCGATCTCGCGGGATTCGCGGCCGCGGTGTATCAACGCGGCGTACCCTTCGTCCAGGTGCCAACCACGCTGCTCGCGCAGGTCGATTCCTCGGTTGGCGGCAAGACCGCGCTAAACCATACTCGCGGAAAGAACATGATTGGCGCTTTCTACCAGCCTCTGCTGGTCGTATCCGATGTCGCAACGCTCGCGACGCTGCCGCCGCGCGAGCTGCGCGCCGGCTTGGCCGAAGTCATCAAGCACGGGTTCGCGCTGGACGGCGCGTTCGCCGAGTGGATCGAGGCGAACATCGAGCGCCTGGTGGGCGGGGATGCGGATGCGCTCGCCCACGCGGTAAGACGATCCTGCGAACTGAAGGCGGCAGTGGTTGCCGAGGACGAGCGCGAAAGCGGCCGGCGAGCCGTGCTCAACTTCGGCCACACGTTCGCCCATGCGATCGAAACCGGCATGGGTTACGGCAAATGGCTGCATGGCGAGGCGGTCGCGGCCGGCATGGTGATGGCGGCGGAGCTGTCCGCACGCGCCGGCCTGATCGACGAGCGCGACGTACAGCGAGTGCGCGAGCTAATCTCCCGCGCCGGGCTGCCGGTCGCGGGTCCTGCCGAGCTGCGGCTCGAGCGCTACCTCGAGCTGATGGCGGTCGACAAGAAGGTCGCGCATGGGCAAGTCCGTTTCGTGTTGCTCGATCACATTGGCGGTGCGGTGCTGTGCGCCGATCCGGGCCAGCGGCTGGTGCGGGAAGCGATCACTGCGGCTGCTGCTGCTGCTGCGGCAACGCACTAGCGGCGCCGTCGCGCCAAAGCCTTGTAGCAGCTAGCCCAAAAAGGTATATTTCCCAGTTCGCCCGGCGTTTTTGTGCGCAGCGGCGAAAATTTATAAGCTACTTTGTATTCAAAGGCTTGAACCTGGACAAGCGAATGTTACCTGACGCCCAAGGCTTGTACGACCCGAAACACGAACACGACGCCTGTGGCGTGGGGTTCGTCGCCCACATCAAGGGCAAGAAGTCGCACGCCCTGATCGGACAGGGTCTGACTGTCTTGCGCAACCTGACCCACCGCGGTGCAGTCGGCGCGGACCCCAAGGCCTCCGACGGCGCGGGCATCCTGGTCCAGCTCCCGGACAAGCTGTTCCGGGAGGATATGGCGAAGCAAGGCCTCAAGCTGCCGCCTTTCGGTCAGTACGGCGTTGGCATGGTGTTCCTGCCGCGGGAGCCCGCAAGCCGCCTCGCCTGCGAGTACGAAATCGAGCGCGCCATCAAGGACGAGGGCCAGCTGCTGCTTGGCTGGCGCGACGTTCCGGTCGATGGGTCCGATCTGGGCGAGTCGGTCAAACAGGTGGAGCCCACGATTCGCCAAGTGTTCGTCGGGCGCGGCAGGGGCGTCACGGTCACCGACGCGCTGGAGCGCAAGCTCTATATCATTCGCAAGAGCGCGGGCCACGCGATCCAGGCGCTCAACCTCGCGCACGGCAAGGAGTATTACGTTCCCTCCATGTCGGCGCGGACGATCGTCTACAAGGGCATGCTGCTTCCGCACCAGGTCGGAGAGTACTACCTCGACCTCAAGGACTCGCGCATGGAGTCGGCCTTGGCGCTCGTGCACCAGCGCTTTTCGACCAACACCTTCCCCAGCTGGGACCTGTCACACCCGTTCCGCATGATCGCGCATAACGGCGAGATCAATACGCTGCGTGGCAACGTCAACTGGATCCGCGCGCGGCAGGGCGCAATATCCAGCCCGATTCTCGGCAACGACCTGGGCAAGATCTGGCCCCTCATCTATGACGGCCAGTCGGACTCGGCGTCGTTCGACAACGCGCTAGAGCTGCTGGTCATGGCAGGCTATTCGGTCGCGCACGCGATGATGATGATGATCCCCGAGGCCTGGGAAAACCACGCTCTCATGGACCCCAGCCGGCGCGCCTTCTACGAGTATCACGCCGCGATGATGGAGCCCTGGGACGGGCCGGCCTCGATCGCGTTTACCGACGGCCGCCAGATCGGCGCCACGCTGGACCGTAATGGCCTGCGGCCCTCGCGCTACGTGGTCACCGACGACAATCTGGTGATTATGGCCTCCGAAGTCGGCGTGCTGCCGATGCCGGAGGAGCATATCGTCAAGAAATGGCGCCTGCAGCCTGGCAAGATGTTTCTGGTCGACCTCGAGAGAGGTCGCATCATCGACGACAAGGAGCTTAAGGAGTCGCTCGCGTCGGCCAAGCCCTACGCGGAATGGATCGAACGCATCCGGATCAAGCTCGACGATTTGCCTGCACCGAAGGAAAAGCGCGACCCTGCGCGCGCCAGCCTGCTGGATCGCCAGCAGGCGTTCGGCTATACGCAGGAGGATCTCAAGTTTCAGATGATTCCCATGGCCGAGCAGGCCCAAGAGCCGGTGGGCTCGATGGGCAACGACTCGCCGCTCGCCGTGCTGTCGAACAGGAACAAGACCCTCTATCAGTACTTCAAGCAGTTATTCGCGCAGGTCACGAATCCGCCGATCGACCCGATCCGCGAGGAGCTGGTGATGTCGCTGGTTTCGTTTATCGGGCCCAAGCCGAACCTGCTCGGGATCGACGAGATGAATCCGCCATTGCGGCTCGAAGTGTCGCAGCCGGTGCTCGACTTCGAGCAGATGGAGACCATCCGCCACATCGAGAATTACACCGATGGCAAGTTCAAGTCCTGCGAGCTCGACATCACCTATCCCCTGGCCTGGGGCAAGGAGGCGATCGAGGCGCGCCTCGCCTCCTTGCGCGCACAGGCCGAGGACGCGGTGCGCGCCGGCACCTCGATCATCATCCTGTCGGACCGCAGAGTGGACCGCGACAACGCGGCCATCCCTGCGCTGCTCGCCCTGTCGGCAATCCACCAGCACCTGGTCGGCAAGGGACTGCGCACATCTACCGGTCTGGTGGTCGAGACCGGGTCGGCGCGCGAAGTGCACCATTTCGCGCTGCTCGGGGGCTACGGCGCCGAAGCCGTGCATCCCTATCTCGCGTTCGAGAGCCTGATCGAGCTCGCCGGGCAGGGGCGCCTCGCCCAGGGGATAGACGCGCAAAAGGCGTGCAAGCACTTCATCAAGGCGGTCGGCAAGGGCCTGGCGAAGGTCATGTCCAAGATGGGCATTTCCACCTACATGTCCTATACCGGGGCGCAGATCTTCGAAGCGGTCGGCCTGTCGCGTGCGCTGGTCGACAAGTATTTCAACGGGACCACATCTTCGGTCGAGGGAATCGGTATTTTCGAAGTGGCAGAAGAGGCCATTCGGATTCATCGCGCCGCGTTCGACGAGGAAGACCCTGTGCTCAGGAACGCGCTGGATGCGGGCGGCGAGTACGCCTGGCGCGTGCGCGGGGAAGAGCATATGTGGACCCCGGACGCGATTGCGAAGCTGCAGCACGCGACGCGCCACAATTCGTACTCGACCTACAGGGAGTACGCGAGCATTATCAACGACCAGTCGAAGCGCCACATGACGTTCCGCGGGTTGTTCGAATTCCGTTTCGACCGCGCCCAGCCGGTTCCGATCGAAGAGGTTGAGCCCGCCGCCGAGATCGTCAAGCGGTTCTCGACCGGCGCCATGTCGCTCGGTTCGATCTCCACCGAGGCGCACACCACGCTTGCGGTGGCGATGAACCGCATCGGCGGCAAGTCGAACACGGGCGAAGGCGGCGAGGACCGGCGCCGCTACGCACCGGTCAAGCTGGGCGAAACGCTCGCCTCGCGCCTCGGCAAGGGCCGGGTCGAGGCCGACATCGCGCTCAAGGAAGGCGATTCGCTCAAGTCCAAGATCAAGCAGGTTGCGTCCGGGCGCTTCGGCGTCACCGCCGAGTACCTGGCGTCGGCCGAGCAGATCCAGATCAAGATGGCGCAAGGCGCTAAGCCGGGCGAGGGCGGACAGCTGCCGGGACGCAAGGTTTCCGAGTACATCGCGGAGCTGCGTTTTTCGACGCCCGGCGTCGAGCTGATATCACCGCCGCCGCACCACGACATCTATTCGATCGAGGATCTCGCGCAACTGATTCATGATCTCAAGAACGCGAATCCGGCGGCCTCGATCAGCGTCAAGCTCGTGTCAGAAGTTGGCGTGGGCACGGTGGCGGCGGGCGTAGCGAAGGCCAAGTCCGACCACGTGACCATTTCCGGCCACGACGGCGGCACCGGCGCCTCGCCGTGGTCGTCGATCAAGCATGCCGGCACGCCGTGGGAACTGGGCCTTGCCGAAACGCAGCAGACGCTGGTGCTCAACCAGCTGCGCGGCCGCATTGCGGTTCAGGTAGATGGGCAGATCAAGACCGGTCGCGACGTGGTGATCGGCGCCATGCTCGGAGCCGACGAGTTCGGCTTCGCCACCGCGCCGCTGGTGGTCCAGGGCTGCATCATGATGCGCAAGTGCCATCTCAACACTTGCCCGGTCGGTGTCGCGACCCAGGATCCGGTGCTGCGCAAGAAGTTTTCCGGCAAGCCGGAGTACGTGGTGAACTTCTTCTTCTACGTTGCGGAGGAAGTGCGCGAGCTGATGGCGAGCCTTGGCATCCACAAGTTCGACGACCTGATCGGCCGCACGGCACTGCTCGACATGCGCAAGGGAATCGACCACTGGAAGGCGAGGGGACTCGACTTCTCGAGGGTGTTTTACATGCCGAACATGCCGCAGGACGTGGCGCGCTTCCACAGCGAAGCTCAGGATCACGGACTGGACAGAGCGCTAGATAACCGCCTGATCGAGCTGGCGCAGCCCGCGATCGAGCGCGGCGAGGCGGTCTCGATCGACATGCCGATCCGGAACATCAACCGCACGGTCGGCACCATGCTGTCGTCCGAGATTGCGCGCCGCTACGGGCACGACGGCCTGCCCGACGACACCATTCACGTGCGTCTGGCGGGGTCCGCCGGCCAGAGCTTCGGTGCTTTCCTGGCTCAGGGCGTGACGCTCGATCTTATCGGTGACACGAACGACTACTGCGGCAAGGGACTGTCGGGCGGACGCATCAGCGTGCAGCCGTCCCCCAAATTCCGTGGCGACCCGGCACTCAACATCATCACCGGCAATGTCGTGCTGTACGGCGCAATTGCGGGAGAGGCCTACTTCCGCGGCGTGGCAGGCGAGCGCTTCGCGGTGCGCAACTCCGGCGCGCACGCCGTGGTGCAAGGCGTTGGGGATCACGGCTGCGAGTACATGACCGGTGGAACTGTCGTGGTGCTGGGCGCGACCGGGCGCAACTTCGCCGCCGGCATGTCGGGCGGCATCGCTTACGTCCTGGATGTCGACGGCGCGTTCGTCAATCACTGCAATCCCGCCATGGTCGAGCTCGAGCCGGTGCTGTCGGAATCCGAGCAACAGGCCAAGCTGAGCCCGAATCTGTGGCATCTCGGCCGAGCGGACGAAGTGATCCTCAAGCAGATGCTCGAGAAGCACGTTCGCTACACGGGCAGTAGCAAGGCGCAGGAGATTCTCGACGGCTGGCCGTCGTACCGTCCGCGCTTCGTGAAGGTGTTCCCGCGCGAGTACCGGCGGGCGCTGGGCGAGCTCGCGGCGGCTCACAAGAAAGCGGCGGCGTAGATGGGAAAGGTCACCGGTTTTCTGGAGTATCAGCGCCTGCAGGAAGCAAGCGAGGACAAGGAGTCGCGCAAGAAGCATTACCGCGAATTCATCCTGCACCTGAGCGACGACGAGGCAAAGGTCCAGGGCGCGCGCTGCATGGATTGCGGCATTCCGTTCTGCATGTCCGGCTGCCCGGTCGACAACATCATTCCGGACTTCAACGACCTCGTGTATCGCCAGGACTGGAAGGCGGCGATCCAATCGCTTCACTCGACCAACAACTTCCCCGAGTTCACCGGTCGGGTCTGTCCTGCGCCGTGCGAGGAGGCTTGCACGCTGCGCATCAATGACGATGCGGTCGGGATCAAGTCGATCGAGCACGCGATTATCGACAAGGCTTGGGAAGAGGGCTGGGTCGGGCCGCAGCCGCCGTCGCACAAGACCGGCAAGCGCGTCGCAGTCGTCGGCTCGGGGCCGGCGGGCCTCGCCTGCGCCCAGCAGCTGGCGCGCGCCGGGCACGGCGTCGTGGTGTTCGAGAAGAACGATCGCGTCGGCGGACTGCTGCGCTACGGCATTCCGGATTTCAAGATGGAGAAATGGCTCGTCGACCGCAGGCTCGGGCAGATGGAAGCAGAGGGGGTCGAGTTCCGCGTAAATCACGTGGTCGGCCAGGCGCCGGTCGGGGCGGGCAACAAGCAGGCGAAGCCGGTCAGCCCGAAGAAGCTGCTGGCGGAATTCGACGCGGTGGTGCTCTCCGGCGGCGCCGAGCTGCCGCGCGACCTGCCTGTCTCCGGGCGCGAGCTCGACGGCATCCACTTTGCGATGGATTTTCTGCCGCTGCAGAATCGGCGCGTAGCCGGAGACAAGAACGTCGAGGATTTGTGGGCGAGCGGTAAACACGTGGTCGTAATCGGCGGCGGCGATACGGGCTCGGACTGCGTCGGCACCTCCAACCGCCACGGCGCCGCATCGGTAACCCAGTTCGAGCTGCTACCGATGCCTCCCGATCTCGATCGCAATCCGGTCTGGCCATACTGGCCGCAGCGGCTGAGGACCTCGTCGTCGCACGAGGAGGGCGCCGAGCGCGACTGGTCGATAGGCACCAAGGAATTCATCGGCGAGGACGGAAAGATCAAGGCCATCAAGGCGGTACGCCTGGAGTGGAAGGACGGCAAGATGAGCGAGCTGCCGGGCAGCGAGTTCGTGCTGCCCGCGGACCTGGTATTGCTCGCAATGGGCTTCGTGTCGCCGGTGCAGGCTGTGCTCGATGCGTTCGGCGTGGAGAAGGACCCGCGCGGCAACGCCAAAGCCACGACCGACGGCGAGGCCTGCTATCTGACCAGCGTGCCGAAGGTGTTTGCCGCCGGCGACATGCGCCGCGGCCAGTCGCTGGTGGTGTGGGCGATTCGAGAAGGGCGTCAGTGCGCCCGCTCGGTCGACGAATTCCTGATGGGTTTTTCCGAGTTGCCGAGATGACGCGCTGCGCCCGTCCGCGCGGCTCGGTGTACGAAGGCAAGTAGCTTCCACTCGACGCGAAAGTCCGCGGATCGCCCCCTAGCACTCCGCTTCCATGCCCCTTTCCATCATCGTGCTCGCGGCAGGCCAAGGCAAGCGCATGCACTCTTCGCTGCCAAAGGTGCTGCACCGCCTGGCCGGGCGTTCGCTGCTCGCGCACGTGCTGCAGGCCGCCCGCGCGCTCGATCCGGCGCGTACCGTAGTGGTCCATGGCCACGGCGGCGTCGATGTCAGATCCGCCTTCGCCGACACCGGCGTGACATGGGTGGAACAGGCGGCGCAGCAGGGCACCGGGCACGCGGTCGCGCAGGCGCTGCCAGAGATTCCGCCGGGCGACGACGTGCTGATCCTATACGGCGACGTGCCATTGATCGCGGTCGACACCTTGAGACAGCTGGTGCAGGTGGCGCGCGGCGGGCTTGCGATACTCACCGCGGATGCACCGGACCCGAGCGGCTACGGCCGCGTGGTGCGCGGCGCGCAGGGCGAGGT
>DAHVFK010000102.1 GCA_027317055.1 Betaproteobacteria bacterium
CGCCTGCAGCCCTTCGTCGCTCAGCGGATACACCGCGTCCGGCATCGCGGCGACGCCGCCGCCGCGGCGCGCGCCCGACTTGAAGTCGCGCAGCGCCTTGAGCAGATAGGCTTCGCGCTGGCCCGCCAGGCGCGCCACCGCGTCCTTGCCGACGAAGCCGTCCTGGTGGCAGCTCGCGCAATGGTTCGCGATTGCAAGCTGCTGGCCAGCCTCGGTGAGGTCGGGCCGCTCGTCTTTGCCCTGCGCGGTACCGGGCGGCGGCAGCGACGAAAGATAGGCTCCGAGGTTGCGGATATCGGGGTTGCTAAGGCCGGCGGCGATCGCTGTCATCACCGGATCCTTGCGGGTCTCGGTGCGGAAGTACACCAACTGCCACTGGAGAAAATTGTCGGGTTGGGCGTCGAGCACGGGCGCGACTGCGCCCGTCGGCGTCATGCCTGGGCCGTGGCAAGCGACGCAGGACTCGACGAACTTCGCCTTTCCCGCGGCGGGATCGGCGGCGCCCGCGCTGGCGGCGGCTGAAAGCGCCGCCAGCGCGAGAGCTGTCCGAATTACTCTGAAGCGCAGGGCTTACTTGCCGTAGCTGATGCGGTAGATCGCGTTGGCCCAGTCGTCGGCGATCAGCAGCGCGCCGTCCGGGGCAACGATCACATCGGCCGGCCGGCCGTGGAAGTCCTGCTTGCCCTTGAGCCAGCCCGAAGCGAACACTTCCTGCTTGGCGTGCTTGCCTTTCGGGTCGACGATGATGCGCATGATGCGCGCGCCCTGGTACACGTGCCGGTCCCACGAGCCGTGCTCGGCGAGGAAGATGTTGTTCCGGTAGCTCGCCGGGAACATCTTGCCGGTGTAGAACTTCATCCCGAGCGGCGCCACGTGCGCGCCGAGGTTGAGTACCGGCGGCGTGAACTCGGAGCACTTGTGACCCATCGCGAACTTAGGATCGGGGATGTTGCCCTGATGGCAGTACGGATAGCCGAAGTGCTGGCCCATGTGCGAGATATGGTTCAGCTTGTCGCTCGGCGTGTTGTCGCTCAGCCAGTCACGCGCGTTCTCCGAGAACCAGTAGTCGCCGCTGCGCGGATCGATGTCGCCGCCGACGCTGTTGCGCACGCCCAGCGCCCTGATTTCGGCCAGGCCATTCTCTGGATTGACGCGCCGGATCTGCGACACGCTGGTCGGCGGGATGCCGATGTTGAACGGAGGACCAAACGCTAACCAGAGCCAGCCTTGCTTGTCGAACGCGAGGTACTTCCAACCGTGCGAGGTATACGACGGCATGTCGTCGTACACCACTTCGGGCGCGGGCATGTTGTCGAGGCTCGCCTCGGCGTTTGGGTACTTAAGGATCTTGTCGATGTCCGCCACGTACAGTGCGCCGTCGCGGAACGCGATCCCGGTCGGCATCTTGAGGCCCTTGAGAATCACCTTCACCTGCTTGCTGCCCTCGGGCCCGGTGATGGCGTACACGTTGCCGACGCCGAACGCGCCGACGAACAGCGTGCCCTTGTCGCCCCAGGCCATCTGGCGCGCGCTCGGGACGTCGCTAGCCCACAGGCTGATGTGGAAGCCCTTGGGCAGCTTGATTTTCTTCAGCGTGGCCTGGATCTCTTCCATCGGCACGCCGGTGGCGGGCGGGGCTTTCGGGGCGAGGCCCTTCTGCGCTTGGGTTTCGTCTCCCAGGAACCAGTCCGCAGGCGGATGCTCCCAGAACGACTTCTTGCTTGAATCGTAATGCTTGAGACCCTGCGCCTGAGCGGCAGGAACTGCGAACGTTGCGGCGGCGAGCACAACGGCGCCGAGCAACGCCTTAGGGTTGCGTAACACGATGATGCCTCCTCTTATGGACCTTTCTGACCGACAGTTCGAATGTTTTATCTAGGGCTGTCGCCCTCCCTGCAAATGCGTGCAAATTAGGCTCCGCCGCTTCCCGCTTGTCAACGGAGTGGTTCGCAGTCCGCCCCGGCGGGCGCATGCATAATTGCCGGTACGGAGGACAAGTGGATCAAAGTATCGAATGCGATGTACTGGTGATCGGCTCGGGGGCGGGTGGTCTGTCGGCCGCGGTGACCGCGGCCAGGCACGGGCTGGAAGTGATCGTGGCCGAAAAGGACGCGCTGTTCGGCGGCACCACGGCACGCTCGGGCGGCTGGCTGTGGATCCCGAACCACCCGATGCAAAAGGAGATTGGCGTGTCCGACAGCCTCGAGGAAGCGAGCACCTACCTGCTCGACCAGGCGGGCGAGAAGTTCGACCCCGAGCGGGTTGACGCCTTCCTGACGAACGGGCCGCGCATGGTCGAGTTCTTCACCCGAGAAACCGCAGTGCGCTTCGATCCGTCGGCGACGTTCCCCGACTACCATCCCGACGCTCCGGGCGGCAAGCCGGGTGGGCGCTCGATCGTGGCGAGCGCGTTCGACGGGCGCGAGCTCGGCGCCTGGCTGCCCAAGCTGCGCCCGCCGCTGCCGGAACTGACCGTGTTCGGCATCATGATCGGCTCGGGCGCCGAGCTGGTGCACTTCATGCGCTGGTCCAAGTCGCTCGAGTCGGCGGCCTTCGTCGCGCGCCGCCTGCTCGGCCACGGCGTGGCAAAGCTGGTGCACGGGCGCGGCGTCAGGCTCACCAACGGCAACGCGCTCGCCGGTCGGCTGCTGAAATCCGCACTCGATTCCGGGGTTCAGCTTTGGGCTTGCGCGCCTGCGACCGAGCTGATGAAGCAGGGCGGCGCGGTGCGCGGCGCCGTCCTCGAGCGCGAGGGAGCGCCGCTGCACGTGGTCGCGCGGCGCGGCGTAGTGCTCGCCTGCGGCGGCTTTCCGCACGACCGCGCGCGGCGCGCACGGCTGTTCCCGCACCCGGAGCACCATTCGCCCGCGCCGGAGTCGAATACGGGCGACGGGCTTCGGCTCGCCGCGGACGCGGGCGCCAGGATCGACGAGTCGCTGCCCAATGCCGCGGCCTGGGTGCCGGTGTCGCGCGTGCCGCGCGGCGACGGAAGCTGGGGCCTGTTCCCGCATTTCATCGACCGCGCCAAGCCCGGGGTGATCGCGCTGACGAACAAGGGTAAGCGCTTCGTCAACGAGGGCAACTCGTACCACGACTTCATCCAGGCGCTGCTGGCGGCCGGCGAGACATCGGCCTGGCTCGTCACCGACCAGCGTGCGATCCGCGCCTACGGCCTCGGCTTCGTCAAGCCGCGCCCTCTGCCGCTCAGCTCGCACCTCGCCTCGGGCTACCTGCGGCGTGGCGCGACGCCCGCCGAGCTCGCGCGCGCGGCGGGCATCGACGCCGCCACGCTTGAGGCGACGTTCGTCGAATACAACCGCCACGCCGCGCAAGGCGAGGACCCGGCGTTCCGCAAGGGAAGCACGGCCTACAACCGCTTCTACGGCGACCCGGACATCGCGCCCAACCCCTGCGTCGCGCCGCTCGCCACGCCGCCGTTCTACGCGGTCGAGGTCGTGGTGGGAGACCTGGGCACCTACGACGGCATCGTCACCAACGGCAACGCGCAGGTGCTGGACGCGAACAAGCGTCCCATCCCCGGCCTGTACGCAGCCGGCAACGACGCGCTGTCGATCATGGGCGGGAACTACCCCGGGCCCGGCATCACGCTTGGGCCGGCGATGACCTTCGGCTGGCTCGCAGGCCGCCACCTCGCGGGAGCGTCGAACTAGAGCGAGTCGAAGTATTGCGCCATTTGTTCGCGCGCCGCCGCGTCGGGCAGCGGGCCGTGCGCGGCGCCGAGGTTGTCCTTCAGGTGCGCCGGCTTGGCGGTGCCCGGGATGGCGCAGGTGATCGCCGGGTGCCCGATGATCCACTTGAGGAAATACTGCGCCCAGCTGGCGATGCCCAGCTCCTGCGCCCACGCCGGCAGCGGCTTGCCGCGCACGCGGCGAAACGCGCCGGCGCCGGCGAACGGCCGGTTGGCGATCACCGCGACTTTCATTTCCTGCGCCAGCGGCAGCAGGCGGTGCTCGGCGTCGCGCTCGGCGAGCGAGTAGTTGATCTGCAGGAAGTCGTAGCCGCCGCGCTTGAGCCAGCGCTCGACTTCGGCGTAGGCCGAGGCGGTGTAGTGCGTGATGCCGACGTAGCGCACGCGCCCCTCGCTCTTCCACTGCTCGAGCGTGCGGGTGTGGGTGGCGGCATCGAGCAGGTTGTGGATTTGCATCAGATCCATGCGCGCGACGCGCATGCGCCGGAACGATTCCTCCATCTGGCGTATGCCCTCCGCGCGGCCGCGGGTCCAGACCTTGGTGGCGAGGAACAGCCGCTCCCGCAGCCCGAGCTCGGCGACCAGGTCGCCCGCGACCGATTCGCTCGTGCCGTACATCGGCGAGCTGTCGATCAACTTGCCGCCCCCTTGCGCGAACAGGGCGAGCACTTCGCGCAGCGGCGCGCGCGCGGCGGCGTCGCCGCCGACGTCGAAGGTCTGCCAGGTTCCGACGCCGACCACGGGCAGGCGTTCGCCGCTGGCGGGGATCGGGCGCGTGATCGGGACTTCGGTCGTGGACATGGTCGGAGTCATTGCGAGCGCCGCCGGCACGCCGGCGAGCAGGCCGAGCGCGCGCCGGCGCCCAGGGTGAAGCTCGCGGCGAGGCATGCGTTCATTCTAGAATAGCAGCTGCGCGCCGTGGCGCGACAGGGAGGAAGGATGAGCACAGGAGGCTGGATCTTAATTGCAGTGGTGGTCCTGCTCGCGGTTTTCGGCATCACCATCTACAACCGCCTGGTGGCGCTGCGCAACCGGTTCAAGAACGGGTTCGCCCAGATCGACGTCCAGCTCAAGCGCCGCTACGACCTGATCCCGAATCTGGTGGAGGCGGCCAAGGGCTACATCCAGCACGAGCGCGGCACGCTCGAGGCGGTGACCGCCGCGCGCGGCGCGGCGGTGAGCGCGTCGCAGCGCGCGGCCGGCGCACCGGGCGACCCGGCGGCGATGCAGGGCCTGGCGCAGGCCGAAGGCGCGCTGGGCGGGGCGCTCGGGCGGCTGATGGCGGTTTTCGAGGCCTACCCGGACCTCAAAGCGAACCAGAACGTCCTCGCGCTGCAGGAGGAACTCTCAAGCACCGAGAACAAGATCGCCTTCGCGCGCCAGGCCTACAACGACTCCGTGATGCAATACAACACCACGCGCGAGTCGTTTCCGGACAATCTGCTCGCCGGCTTTTTCGGCTTCACCCAGGCCGAGCTGCTGCAGGCGACCGAATCGGCCGCCGAGCGCCAGGCGCCCAAAGTATCCTTCAAGTAATCCTTGGATTTTTTCGAGGCACAGGAGCTCGCGCGGCGGGCCGCGCGGCGGCTGGTGCTGCTATACCTGCTCGCGGTCGCCGCGGTGGTGGTCGCAGTGTGCCTGGGGCTGGGCGTCACCTATGCGCTTGCGGTGATGTCCGGCGCCGCAGCGCCCGCGCGCGACATCGTGATTGACGGCAGGCATCTGGGCGCGGCGTTGCTCGAGATCCTGCGCCATGGCGTGCCGCTCAAGCTGTACGCTTTCGGCGCGGGCGTGACGCTGCTGGTGATCGCGAGCGCCACCCTCTACCGCGTGTCCCAGCTCTCGTCCGGCGGCGAGGCGGTGGCGGACATGGTCGGCGCGCGCCGCGTCGATCCGGCCAGCAGCGACCCGGGCGAGCGGCGCCTGCTGAACGTGATCGAAGAGATGGCGATCGCTTCGGGGGCTCACGTGCCCACGGCCTACGTGATGGATCAGGAACGAAGCATCAACGCCTTCGCCGCCGGTTACTCGCCCAACGAGGCAGTCGTGACGGTGACACGCGGGACGCTGGACGAACTCTCGCGCGACGAGTTGCAGGGCGTGATCGGGCACGAGTTCAGTCACATCCTGAACGGCGACATGCGCCTCAACGTGCGCCTGCTCGGAGTGCTGTTCGGCATCGTGTGCATCGGTCAGTTCGGTCAGTTCCTGATCCGCTCGACCGCCTACCGCACGGTGCGCGTGAGCCGCGAGAACCGCGGTCCGGAAGTTGCGCTGGTATTTCTCGGCATCGCGCTCGCCATGATCGGCTTCCTTGGGCTCGAGTTCGCGCGCCTGATCAAGGCGGCGATCTCGCGCCAGCGCGAGTTCCTGGCCGACGCCTCCAGCGTTCAGTTCACCCGCAACCCCGACGGCATCGCCGGCGCGCTCGACACGATCGCCGGCTCGCAGCGCTTGACCCTGGTCCACAACGCGCATGCCGAGGAGCTGTCGCACATGTTCTTCGCCCAGGGCGTGGCGAATTGGATGGGCAGCCTGTTCGATACGCATCCGCCGATCGAGGAGCGCATCCGGCGGGTGCGGCCCGGGTTCCAGCGCAGCCGTTACCGCGCCGCGCGCGCGGCTTTGCTCGGCAGCGGCGAAAAGCCGGTGGCGGTGCTGGACGATGCCGGCAACGTGGTGAAGACGGTCGGCGGCGCGGACCGAAGGCTGGAGGCAGCGCGCGCGACCGCGGCGGTCGCCGCCGTGGCGGCCTCGGTCGGCAATCCGACTGCGGCGCACGTCGACTTCGCGCAGAAGCTGCTGGCCACGATCCCGCCGGCGCTGCGCGCCCGGCTGGCCGACCCGGAGGGCGCGCAGCAGGTGGTGTTCGCGCTCGCAATCGCCGGCGACGACGCCTCGCGCGCGGCCAAGCTCGCCGAGCTGCGCGCGCGACGCGGCGAGGACACTTCGCGCGCGGTGGAACAGGCCTACGCGGACACGAGCCGGCTCGACCGCGGCTATGCGCTGCCGCTGCTCAGCCTCGCCCTGCCGGCGCTCAAGGGTCTGCCCCAGCCCCGGCGCGACGCGCTTGCCGCGGACCTGGCGAAGGTGGTCGAGGCCGACAGCAAGGTGACGCTGACGGAATTCGTCCTGGCGACGATCCTGCGGCAGCAGCTGCGCGAGGGCGCCGGGAGCCCGATTCCGACCCGCTACCGCGCGCTGAGCGAGGTCGACGAGGACCTGCGTACGGTGCTGTCCCTGGTGGCGCACGCCGCACTCGCCGATACCGCGCTGGCGTACGCCAAGGGCGCTGAGTACCTGACGCTCAACGTGCGCGAGCCGGTGCCGCCGGCGCAGCTGTCGACCGGGCGGATCGGCGATGCGCTCGAGCGCCTGCGCCTGCTCGCGCCGCTCGCCAAGCCGCGCGTCATCAAGGCCTGCCTCGAGGTCGCGAGCGCCGACAACATCATCACCCTGGCGCAGGCTGAGCTCACGCGCATGGTGGCGGCGACGCTCGATTGCCCGCTGCCGCCGGTAATGGCGACGCTCGACCCGGCGGCCCTGAAGTGACGGATCCAAAGCGTCTTGCGGCGGACCTGGCGCAGGCGATCGCAGGCGAAGTGCGCTTCGACTCGGGCGCGCGCGCCGCGTATAGCGCCGATGCCTCGAATTACCGCCAGGTCCCGATCGGAGTGGTGCTGCCGCGCTCGGTCGAGGACATCGTCGCCGCGACGGCAGTGTGCCGCGCCCACGACGTGCCGATCCTCGCGCGCGGCGGCGGCACGGCGCAGAACGGCCAGAGCGTGAACGTCGCGGTGGTGATCGATTGCTCGAAGTACCTCAACCGCGTGCTCGAAGTCGATCCGCAGGCGCGCTGCGCGCGGGTCGAGCCCGGCGCGGTGTGCGACGCGCTGCGCGATGCGGCCGAGCGGCACCGCCTGACCTTCGCCCCCGACCCGGCGACCCACTCGCGCTGCACGCTCGGCGGCATGATCGGCAACAACTCCAGCGGCCCGCACTCGGTGATGGCGGGCAAGACGGTGGAGAACATCGAACGCATCGAGGTGCTCACGTACGACGGCGCGCGCTTCTGGTGCGGGCCGACCAGCGACGAGGAGGCCGCGTGCATCGTCGCCGCGGGCGGCCGCCGGGGCGAGATCTACGCCCAGCTCAGGGCGCTCGCGGACAAGTACGGCGACCTGATCCGCGCCCGTTTCCCGAAGATTAGGCGGCGCGTGTCGGGCTACAACCTGGATCAGCTCTTGCCCGAGAACGGCTTCAACGTGGCGCGCGCGCTGGTCGGCTCGGAGGGCACCTGCGCGCTCACGCTCGCGGCCGAGGCGACCCTGGTGCAAAGCCCGCAGCACCGCGTGCTGCTGGTGCTTGGCTTTACCGACATCTACCAGGCCGGCGACGTGGTGCCGCAGGTGCTCGCCGCGCGCCCGATTGCCTGCGAGGGACTCGACGAAAGGATCATCGGCGGCCTGCGCGAGCGGCGCCTGAAGCTCGAGGACGTCGGCTTGCTGCCCGAAGGAAAAGCCTGGCTGATGTGCGAGTTCGGCGCCGACTCGGCGGCCGAGGCGCTCGCCCAGGCGCGCTCGCTCGAGGCCGCGCTCGGCGCGCGCGGCGACGTCAGCCGCTGGCTGATCGAGGACAAGGCGATGATCGGGCGCATGTGGACCCTCCGCGAAACGGGCGCATCGGCCACCGCGCTCAACCTGGGCGGGCAGGGCCCGGATCCAGTGGTCGGCTGGGAGGACGCCGCGGTCGATCCACTGCGCCTGGGCGATTATCTGCGCGAATTCCAGGCGCTGATCGACCGCTACGGCTACCGCACTTCGCTCTACGGCCACTTCGGCGACGGCTGCATCCACGCCCGCATCACCTTCGAGTTGCGCACGCCCGAGGGCCTGGCGCACTGGCGCCGCTTTCTCGCCGAGGCGGCGGCGCTGGTGGTGAAGTACGGCGGCTCGCTCTCGGGCGAGCACGGCGATGGCCAAGCCAAGGCGGAGTTCCTGCCCGCGATGTACGGGCCGGAGCTGATGGCCGCGCTGCGCGAATTCAAGGCGATCTGGGACCCGCACGACAGAATGAACCCGGGCAAGCTGGTCAGCGCGCGCGGCACCGTCTACCGGGCCGACCAGAACCTGCGCCTGGGGCCCGAGTATCGCCCGGTGACCCTCGCCACCCGCCTTGCGTTCAAGTCCGAGGTCGGCGACGGCTTCACGCGCGCGACCGAGCACTGCATCGGCATGGGCAAGTGCCGCGCCGCCTCCGGCGGCACGATGTGCCCGAGCTACCGCGCGACCGGCGAGGAGCGCTACTCGACCCGCGGCCGGGCGCGGCTGCTGAACGAGATGCTGCGTGGCGAGGTGATCACCGACGGCTGGGCGAGCGAAGAGGTGAAGGAGGCGCTCGAGTGGTGCCTCGCATGCAAGGGCTGCCGCAGCGACTGCCCGACGCATACCGACATGGCGAGCTACAAGGCGGAATTCCTGTCGCATTACTACGAGCATCACGCGCGGCCGCGCCAGGCGCATTCGATGGGACGCATCGGCGAGTGGGCCCCGCTCGCGGCGCGCGTTCCGTGGCTGGCGAACTTCCTGACCCAAACGCCGGGACTGGCCTCGATCGCCAAGCGCGTCGCGGGCGTGGCCCCGGAGCGAGGCCTGCCGCGGTTCGCGTCGAGGACGTTTCGGTCGCAGTTCGATTCGAAACTGCGCGAGGGTGATCGAGTCGTGCTGTTCGCCGACACCTTCAACAACCACTTTCGTCCTGCCACCGCGCTCGCGGCGCTCGAGGTGCTCGAGGCCGCGGGTTGCGCGGTCGAGGTGCCGCGCGAGCGCGTCTGCTGCGGCCGGCCGTACTTCGACTTCGGCATGCTCGATCGCGCCCGCGTTTCGCTTCAGAGGTTGGTCGCGGCGCTCGCGCCGCGAGTCGCGGCCGGCGCGCCGCTGGTGGTGCTGGAGCCGGGCTGCCTGTCCGTGTTCCGCGACGAGCTGGTCCAGCTTCTGCCGGGCGATGCGGGCGCGGCGCAGCTCGCATCGCGCGCGGTGTCGCTC
>DAHVFK010000103.1 GCA_027317055.1 Betaproteobacteria bacterium
CTGGTCAAGGCGGGCGACACGGTAGCCAAGGAGCAGTCGCTGATCACGCTCGAATCGGACAAGGCGACGATGGAGATTCCGTCGCCGGCCGCCGGCGTGGTGAAGGAGATCAGGGTCAAGGTCGGCGACAAGCTGTCCGAGGGCTCGCCGGTGCTGATCCTCGAAGGCGGTCCGACGCAGGCGCCGCCCGCGCCGCCTGCGGCCAAGCCCGCGCCCGTCGCACAGCCGTCGACCGCTGCCGCCGGCGACATCGAGTGCGATCTCGTGGTCCTGGGGGCCGGCCCCGGCGGCTATTCGGCGGCCTTCCGCGCCGCCGACCTGGGACTGAAGACGGTGCTGGTCGAGCGCTATGCCGCGCTCGGCGGCGTGTGTCTGAACGTCGGCTGCATCCCGTCCAAGGCGCTGCTGCACGCCGCGGCCATCGCCGACGCGGCGCGGGCGCTCGCCTCGCACGGCATTGCGTTCGGCGAGCCTAAGCTCGACCTCGACAAGCTGCGCGGGTTCAAGGACAAGGTGGTCGGCAAGCTCACCGGCGGGCTGACGGGGATGGCGAAGGCGCGCAAGGTGACGGTGGTTCAGGGCGTCGGAAGCTTCGCGGACGCCAATCGATTGAATGTCGAAACAAAGGATGGCCCGAAAGCGGTCCGTTTCAAGAGCGCGATCATCGCTGCCGGCTCGCAGGCCGCGAAGCTGCCGTTCCTGCCCCAGGATCCGCGTATCGTGGATTCGACCGGCGCGCTCGAGCTCAAAGCCGTGCCCAAGCGCATGCTGGTGATCGGCGGCGGGATCATCGGCTTGGAGATGGGTACGGTGTACTCGAGCCTCGGCGCGCGGCTGGACGTGGTCGAGATGCTGGACGGGCTCATGCTCGGCGCCGACCGCGACCTGGTCGCGGTATGGCAGAAGTTCAATGCCTCCCGCTTCGACAACCTGATGCTGAAGACCAGGACCGCGAAAGCCGAGGCGCACAAGGACGGCATCAAGGTCTGGTTCGAAGGCGAGGCCGCGCCCAAGGCGCCGCAGACGTACGATCTGGTGCTGGTCTCGGTGGGGCGCACGCCGAACGGCAAGACCATCGGCGCCGCGGCGGCGGGCGTCGCGGTCACCGAGCGCGGCTTCATCGAGGTCGATACGCAGATGCGCACCAACGTGGCGCACATCTTTGCCATCGGCGATATCGCGCGAGCGCCGATGCTCGCGCACAAGGCGGTGCACGAAGGCCACGTTGCGGCGGAGGCCGCGGCGGGGCAAAAGGCGCATTTCGACGCCCGCGTCATCCCGTCGGTGGCGTATACCGACCCGGAAGTGGCCTGGGTCGGCCTGACCGAGGAAGAGGCCAAGCAGGCCGGCGCGAAGGTCGGCGTCGCCAAGTTCCCCTGGGCCGCGTCGGGCCGAGCGATCGCCAATGGACGCGAGGAAGGCTTCACCAAGCTGACTTTCGACGCCGAGACGCACCGCATCGTCGGCGGCGGCATCGTCGGCACCGGCGCGGGCGACCTGATCAGCGAGCTCGCGCTCGCGATCGAGATGGGGGCCGACGCCACCGACATCGGCAAGACGATCCATCCCCATCCGACGCTCGGCGAGTCGGTCGGCATGGCGGCGGAGCTCTACGAAGGCGTGTGCACCGACCTGCCGCCGCAACGCAAGCGATGACGCAGGACGAGCTCAAGCAGCTGGTTGCGCGCGAAGCGCTCAAGCACGTAGTGGAGGACGCGGTGGTGGGCGTCGGCTCCGGGTCGACGGTCAATTTCTTCATCGACGCCCTGGCGGGAATCAAGGGCCGCATCGAGGGCGCGGTGGCGGCCTCGGAGGCGAGCGCCGAGCGCCTCAAGCGCCACGGCATAAGGGTGTTCGACCTCAACAGCGTCGATGCGCTGCCGGTTTACGTCGATGGCGCGGACGAGGTGAACGAGCACCTGTACATGATCAAGGGCGGTGGCGGGGCGCTCACGCGCGAGAAGATCGTCGCCGCGGTCGCCAAGCGCTTCGTGTGCATCTGCGACGCCTCCAAGCTGGTGCAAGTGCTGGGCAAGTTCCCGCTGCCGGTGGAGGTGGTCCCGATGGCGCGCAGCTACGTCGGGCGCGAGCTGCTCAGGCTCGGCGGCCAACCCGAGCTGCGCGAGAACTTTCGCACCGACAACGGCAACCTGATCATCGACTGCCACGGCCTGAGCATCGTCGACCCGCCCAAGCTCGAGGCGGAGCTGAACAACATCGCCGGCGTAGTCAGCAACGGCATCTTCGCGCGCCGCGGCGCCGACCTGCTGCTGCTGGGAGGGCCGCAGGGGGTGCGCAGCCTCACTGTCACGCAAGCGTAATGAGGCTATACTAAATTCCTCTTTCTACTGTGAAAGACCCATGGCCGAGCACACCTCCAAGCAATTCGACGCCGAGCTGGAAAGCGTTCGCTCGCGCGTGCTGCACATGGGCGGGCTGGTCGAGCAGCAGATCACGCGCGCGATGGAGGCGTTGATCTCGGGCGACATGGAGCTGATCGAGAAGACGATCGCCGACGATCACCGCGTGAACGCGCTCGAAGTCGAGCTGGACGAATCCTGCAGCCACATCATCGCGCGCCGCCAACCGGCTGCGGGCGACCTGCGCCTGCTGATCACGGTGATCAAGACCATCACCGATCTGGAGCGCATCGGCGACGAGGCGGAAAAGATCGCCCGCATGGCCAAGCTGATCCACGGCGCGGGGCGGATGCACATGCCGCGCATGGATATGTCCAACGTCGCCGACCGCGCGCTTGCGATGCTGCGCCAGTCACTCGACGCCTTCGCCCGGCTGGACGTCAGCGAGGCGATGGCGGTGGTGCGTCAGGACAGTGCGGTGGACGACCAGTTCCGCGCCATCATGCGCCAGCTCATCACCTTCATGATGGAAGATCCGCGCACCATCACCCGTTCGCTCGAGATCCTGTTCATCGCCAAGGCGATCGAGCGTATCGGCGACCACTCCAAGAACATGGCCGAGTACGTCATCTATATGGCCAAGGGCCGCGACGTGCGGCACGTTTCCATCGACGAGATGGAAAAGGAAATCCTGGAGTAGTGCGAAGGGTTACTTCGCCTGTGTCGGCGGCACGTAGCCCGACGCGACGTCGGCGCCCTCACCGAAAAAGTGCTTTTCCATCTGCTCGGCGAGGTACTTGCGCGCCTTCGGGTCGGCCAGGTTGAGCCGGTTCTCGTTGACCAGCATCGTCTGGTGGCGCAGCCACTGCTGCCACGCCTCTTTCGAGACGTTCTCGTACAGCCGCTTGCCGAGCTCGCCCGGATAGGGCGGCAAATCGAGTCCTTCCGCTTCGCGTCCGAGCTTGACGCATTTGACCATTCTTGCCATGGGGATTCCGTTCGGTTTGATCCGGCAGATTATATTCTCTTGACGAACACCTTCGAGCCTCGCTTCCAGTTGTACAGATCGCGCCGCTCAGCCGGCAGCGCCGCCACGTCCGCCGCGACGAAGCCCTGGTCCAGGAACCAGTGCGCCGCGCGCGTGGTCAGCGCGAAAATCCTGCGCAGACGCAATGCCTTGGCGCGATCCTCGCAGGCCTGCAACAGCAGCTCGCCGATGCCCGCGTCGCGGTAGTCGGGCGTCACGGCTACGCAGGCGAATTCCGCGCTCTTCTCCGAAGGGTAGGGGTACAGCGCCGCGCAGCCCAGCAGCACGCCGTCGTGCTCGATCACCTGGAAGTTGCCGATCTCGCGCTCGAGCAGCTCGCGGCTGCGCTTGACCAGGGTGCCGTCGGCCTCGAGCGGCTCGATCAGGGAAATGATCGAGCCGATGTCCTCGACCCGCGCGGGCCGCAGCTTCTGCACCGGGTCGGCGGTGATCATGGTTCCCACGCCGTAGTGCGTGAACAGCTCGAGCAGCATCGCGCCCGGAGCGCGGCGCGTGATGAGGTGCGCGCGCCCCACGCCCGCGGCCAGGGCACGCAGGGCATGCTCGAGCGCGCGCGTCGTCGGCGCGCCGAGTTCGCCCTTCTTCAGCAGCGCGTGCGCCTCGCGCGCGGTCAGTTCGGCCAGCACCTCGGCCTTGCGGTCGGTGGGCAGCCGTTCGGTAAAGATCAGCAGCTTGTCGGCCTTGAGCGCGACCGCGACGCTTTCGGCCACGTCCTCCCAGGCGAGGTTGAACACCTCGCCGGTGGGCGAGTAGCCGATGTTGGGCGCAAGCACCACCTCGCCCGCGTCGAGGCGCCGCGCGATCGCCGTGGCGTCGACCTTGCGCACCGCGCCGGTGAACTGGAAGTCGGTCCCGTCGACCACGCCGATCGGGCGCGCAGTGATGAAGTTGCCCGAGGCGACGCGGATCCGGGCTCCCGCCATGGGGGAGTTCGGCAGCCCCTGCGACAGCAGCGCCTCGATCTCGACCCGCAGCACGCCGGCGGCGTGCTTGACCGCCACCAGCGCGGCCTCGTCCGTCACGCGCAGGCCCCTCGCGTAGTGCGAGCGCTGCTTCTTGGTCTTGAGCTCGGCTTCGATCTGCGGCCGCGCGCCGTGCACCAGCACCAGGCGGATGCCGAGCGCCGCGAGCAGGTTCAGGTCGTGCACGAACTGCGCGAAACGCGTTCGCTCGCTCACCAGCTCGCCGCCAAAGGCGATCACGAAGGTGCGGCCGCGGAACGCGTGCACGTAGGGCGCGGCCTGGCGGAACCAGCGCACGAAGGCTTCGGGGTTGGGCGGAGTGCTCATGCGGTTCCTGTCGCGGATCGCCGAATTCTAAGCTTAATAGTCGCCGGCAAGCGCGTTGAGCGCGGCCAGGGCCGCCAGCGCCGCCGTCTCGGTTCGCAGCACGCGCGGGCCGAGCCGCACCGGCTCGAAGCCGGTGTCCACCAGCAGCGCTTCTTCGTCGGCGCTGAATCCCGCCTCCGGCCCGGCCGCGAGCGCGACGTCGCCCTCGAGCCGCGCTGCGGCGGCGCGCAGGCCGAGGCCGGCGCCGGGCGAGAGCAGCAAGCGCGTACCGGGCGGCGAGGCGCGGCAATAATCGCGCAGCGAAACGACGGCGTGAACCGGGGGAATGCGGTTGCGCCCGGATTGCTCGCAGGCCGCGAGCACGATCTTGCGCCAATGCTCGGCCCGCGCGGCAGCGCGCTCGGGATCGAGCTTGACGAGGGACTTCTGCGCCAGCACCGGTTGGATCGCGGCGACGCCGAGCTCGACGGCCTTCTGAACCGTGAGATCCATGCGCTCGGCCGAGGAGACCGCCTGCACCAGGGTCACCCTGAGCGGCGATTCGCGCTCCACGTCGCGCCTCTGGCCGACGTCGGCCTGCACGCGCTCGCGCGCGATGGAGGCGATCAGCGCGTCATACTCGCCGCCCGTGCCGTCGAACAGGATTACCGGCTCGCCCTGGCGCAGCCGCAGCACCGTACTGGCGTGATGGGCCGCACGCGCCGGCAGCGCGATGCGCGCGCCGGCCTGCAGCGCGCCCTCGACGTACAGGCGCGGGGTGCGGGCGGGCTTTTTTCGCATGCTATGATTTTCGCATGGTCAGCCTGCAGACGTCGGTGTGCGACTTCGGCTGGAAGGCGGACGACTTCGACCTGGTCGGAGTCGACGGCAAGCGCCACAGCGTGGCGAGCGCGCGCGGGCCGAACGGCCTGCTGGTGATGTTCATCTGCAACCACTGCCCGTACGTGAAGACGGCGATCGACCGCATCGTGCGCGACAGCCGGGAGCTCGGCGAGCATGGCATCGGCTCGATCGCGATCATGTCGAACGACCCGGAGGACTATCCCGAGGACTCGTTCGAGAACATGAAGCGCGTGGCGCGGGAGAAGAAATTCCCGTTTCCCTACGTGTTTGATCAGACGCAAGAGGTGGCGAAGGCCTACCGCGCCGTCTGCACGCCGGATTTCTTCGGCTTCAACGCGAAGCTGGAACTGCAGTACCGTGGGCGGCTCGATGCCTCGCGCCGCGAGGCGGTTCCCGGCGCGCGGCGCGAGCTGTACGAGGCGATGTTGCAGATCGCGAAGACCGGCCGCGGACCCGCCGAGCAGACGCCGTCGGTGGGCTGCTCGATCAAGTGGCGCCACGCTGACATATAATTCGACGGCGCATTGATCCCGGAGGGGACACAAGTGATCGACGTTCGCGAGACTCCTGCCTACACGATCTCGGAAGCGGCGCACTACCTTGGCGTGAGCCCTTCCACGTTGCGCTCCTGGTTCGCGGGCCAATCCTACATCTACCGCGGCGAGCGCAAGATGTTTCGGGCGGTCATCCGCCCCGCTGATCCGCAAACGGTCGGCCTGTCGTTTTCGAACCTGGTAGAGGCATACGTGCTGACCGCGATTCGCCGAAAGCACAAGATCGGCCTACCTACGATTCGAAAGGGTCTGGCGTTGCTGGTTGAGAAGCTCGGTGCCAAGCGCCCGCTACTGGAAGAGCAATTCGTAACCAAAGGCACAGACCTGCTGGTCGAGCGCTTCGGGCGGATCATCAACCTCTCGCGCAATCTCCAGATTGAGATGGCCGATCTGATCCGCGCTTACCTCGAGCGCGTCGAACGCGATCCGAAGGGGCTGCCGATCAAGCTCTATCCGTTCATTCGCTCCCAACCGCTGCGGGAACAGCCACGCACGGTGGTAATCGATCCTCGCGTCGCGTTCGGCCGGCCGGTGATATTCGGAACTGCAGTGCCGACTGCAGTGCTCGCAGAGCAGTTCAAAGCCGGGGATCTACCGGCGGACCTCGCCAAGGAATACGGTGCCAACGAGGAAGCGGTCTGGGACGCGATCCGCTGCGAGCTCGACCGCAAGGCGGCCTGAGCCTCTCGTCTTCTTCCTCGACGAGTCGCTCGACGGCCCAACTGTCGCGACAGCTTTGCGCGAGGCGGGTGCCACGGTCGAGCGGGCGACGGAGCGCTTCCCAAGAGGTACTGCCGACGAAGTCTGGCTCGCCGAAGCCGGCCGCAACCGCTGGATCGTGCTGACGCGCGACCAACGAATCCGTTATCGGCAGCTCGAGCTCCTGGCGCTGCATGAGGCGCGCGTCCGAGCATTCGTATTCACGGGCGGAAATGTCACTCTGAAAGACACAGCTTCTATTCTTGTCAGGGCGCTCAAACACCTGGTGCGAATTGCACGTGCCGACCCGGGCCCATTCATCTATCACCTCGGCCGTGCCGGCAAACCGATGAGAATGCGCTAGTCATGAATGCGAGCAGCCGGATACGCCGCAATCAACGCACATTCCTCCAGCCGGCGCGGCGCTACATGGTTGCGCCCAGCACCCAGGGCGCGAACTCGTCCTCGCCGTAGCCGAAAGCCTCGCTCTTGGTCTGCTCGCCCGATGCGGTCCTGAGGATCAGGCGAAAGAAGTTCTCCGCCGCCTGCTGGATGCTCTCGCGCCCGTCGACGATGGTGCCGCAGTTGAAATCCATGTCGTCTTCCTGGCGCGCATAGAGCGCGCTGTTGGTGGCGAGCTTGAGCGAGGGCGCGGGCTTGCAGCCGTAGGCCGAGCCGCGGCCGGTGGTGAAGCAGATGAGATTCGCGCCGCCGGCGACCTGGCCGGTGGCCGAGACCGGATCGTAGCCGGGCGTGTCCATGTAGACGAAGCCCTTGGCGGTCACCGGTTCGGCGTATTCGTAGACGTCGACCAGGTTGCTGGTGCCGCCCTTGGCGACCGCGCCGAGGGACTTTTCAAGAATGGTGGTGAGGCCGCCGGCCTTGTTGCCGGGCGAGGGGTTGTTGTTCATCTCGTTGCCGTTGCGGCGCGTGTATTCCTCCCACCAGCGAATGCGCGCGATAAGCTTTTCCCCGACTTGTTTTGAAATTGCCCTTCTAGTCAGCAAGTGCTCGGCGCCATAGATTTCCGGGGTTTCGGAAAGAATGGCTGTACCACCGTGGCGCACCAGCAGGTCGACCGCCGCGCCGAGCACCGGGTTCGCGCTGATGCCGGAATAGCCGTCGGAGCCGCCGCACTGCAGCCCGAGCACGAGATGGCTCGCGGGCACGGTCTGGCGACCGACCCGGTTCGCCTCGGGCAGGATCGCCTCTATGCGCGCGACGCCCTCGCGCACTGCCTTCGCCGTGCCGCCCTTGTCCTGGATCGTGAAGGCGCCGAAGCCGTCACGGCGCTCGAGCTTTTGCGCCGCGAGCAGGTTGCTGATCTGGTTCGCCTCGCAGCCCAGGCCCACGACCTGCACCGCGCAGAAGTTCGGGTGGCGCGCGTAGCCCGCCATGGTCCGGCGCAGGACCTCCATCGGCTCGCCCTCGCTTGCCATGCCGCAGCCCGACTTGTGGGTCAGCGCCACCACGCCATCGACGTTCGGGTAGGCCTCGAGCCGGCCCTCGAAGTGGCGCGCGATCATGCGCGCCACCGTGGCCGAGCAGTTGACGCTGGTGAGGATGCCGACGTAGTTGCGCGTGGCCACCCGTCCGTCAGCGCGCACGATGCCCTGAAAAGTCGCTTGTGGAGTGATGTGGTCGGTCTCTTTCCTGTTCGAACAAAAAGAATAATCTCGTTCGAAGTCGGCCATCCCCAGGTTGTGCACGTGCACGTGCTCGCCGGCGCGGATCGCGCGCGTGGCGAAGCCGATGATCTGGTCATAGCGCTTTACTGCCGCGCCCTGCGCGAGGTCCCTCACCGCGACCTTGTGGCCGGCCGGGATCGCGTCCGAGGCGCGCACGTTCTCCTTCGCCAGCAGCGTGCCGCCCGGGATCTCGATCCGGGCGATGACAACGTCGTCGTTCGGATGCAGCCGTATGGTCAGTTCGGCGGCCTGAAGCATGGCATGCCTCCTTCAGTGGTTGTCGCGCGGCACCAGCGGGCCGCTCTTGCCGACCAGGAAGTCGAGGTCGGCGCCGTCGCTCGCCTGCAGCACGTGGTCGTGGTAGAGCTTCCAGTAGCCGCGCTCGAGCTGGGGTTTCGGCTGCTTCCATTTCTTCCTGCGTTTCTTCAGTTCAACCTCAGAAACAAGCAAATTCAACTTTCGCTTCGCGACGTCGAGCTCGATCGTGTCGCCGTTCTCGACCAGCGCCAGCACGCCGCCGGCCGCCGCTTCGGGCACTACGTGCAGCACCACGGTGCCGTAGGACGTGCCGCTCATGCGCGCGTCCGAGATCCGCACCATGTCGGTGACGCCCTTCTTCAGCAGCTTCGGCGGCAGCGGCATGTTGCCGACCTCGGCCATTCCCGGGTAGCCCTTGGGGCCGCAGTTCTTGAGCACCATGATGCTGCGCGCGTCGATCTTGAGCTTCGGGTCGTCGATTCGACGGTGGAAGTCCTCGATGTTCTCGAACACGACCGCGCGGCCGCGGTGCTTCATCAGCTTCGGTGTCGCGGCGGAAGGCTTGATGACCGCACCGCCCGGGCACAGGTTGCCGCGCAGCACCGCGATGCCGGTTTTCTTCTTGAACGGCTTCTTGAAGGCATGGATCACGTCGCGGTTCCAGCACGGCGCGTCCTTGTTGTTGGCCCAGATCGTCTCGCCGTTCACCGTCAGTGCGTTCTTGTGCAGCATCCCCGCCTCGCCCAGCTCGCGGATCACCGCGGGCAGGCCCCCGGCGTAGAAGAAGTCCTCCATCAGGTACTTGCCCGAGGGCATCAGGTTTAGCAGCGTGTGCACTCCGCGCCCGCAACGGTCCCAGTCCTCGAGCTTGAGG
>DAHVFK010000104.1 GCA_027317055.1 Betaproteobacteria bacterium
TCAACGTGACCGCCGACAGCGTGGTGCGCATGCTGCCGCCGCTCATCATGAGCGAGGCCGAGGGTGCCATCGTGGTCGAGCGGCTGGCGCCGCTGGTCAAGGCGCTGCTGGCGCGCGAGCCCTCGCTGCCGCAGGCTGCCGCGGCGCGCTGAACACGGCGCGGCAATGAACCTGCGGCACTATCTGCAGTTCAATGACTTCGCACTCGGCGAGTACGAGCACCTGTTCGCGCGCACGCGCTGGATCAAGGACCGCTTCAAGCGCTACGAGCGCTACTGGCCGCTCGAAGACCGCACGCTGGCGATGATTTTCGAGAAACAATCGACCCGCACCCGGCTGTCGTTCGAAGCCGGCATGCACCAGCTCGGCGGCGCGGCGATTTTTCTTTCAACGCGCGACTCGCAGCTCGGCCGCGGCGAGCCGGTCGAGGATGCCGCGCAGGTCATCTCGCGCATGTGCGACGTGGTCATGATCCGCACCTTCGAGCAGGACACCCTGGAGCGCTTCGCGGCCCACTCGCGCGTGCCGGTGATCAACGGCCTGACCAACGAGTACCACCCCTGCCAGATCCTGGCCGACATCTATACTTTCCTCGAGCAGCGCGGCTCGATTCGCGGCAGGACCGTGGCCTGGATCGGCGACTCGAACAACGTCTGCAATACCTGGTTGCAGGCCGCGGAGGTGTTCGACTTCAACGTCCACGTCTCGACGCCTCCGGGCTACGAGGTGGAGCCCGAGCGCGCGGGCCTGTACGGAACCGACCACTACGAGGAGTTCCGCGACCCGATGCAGGCCGCGAAAGGCGCCGACCTGGTGACGACCGACGTCTGGACCAGCATGGGGATGGAGTCCGAGGATGCCGAACGCAAGCGCGACTTCCAGGACTGGCAGGTGGACGGCGAGATGATGCGGGTGGCGAAGCCGGACGCGCTGTTCATGCACTGCCTGCCGGCGCACCGGGGCGAGGAGATCAGCGCCGGCGTGGTCGACGGTCCGCAGAGCGTGGTCTGGGACGAGGCCGAGAACCGGCTGCATGCGCAGAAAGCGCTGCTGGAATTCCTGTTACTGGGCAAAGTGGAACTTTGATGGCAAAAAAGAAGCAGAGCGTCAAGAAGGTCGTGCTCGCCTACTCGGGCGGCCTCGACACGTCGGTGATCCTGAAGTGGCTGCAGGACGAGTACGGCTGCGAGGTGATCACCTTCACCGCCGACATCGGCCAGGGCGAGGAGGTCGCACCCGCGCGCAGGAAGGCGAAGATGTTCGGCGTGAAGCAGATCTTCGTCGAGGACCTGCGCGAGGAATTCGTGCGCGACTTCGTGTTCCCCATGTTCCGCGCCAACGCGCTCTACGAAGGCGAGTACCTGCTCGGCACCTCGATCGCGCGCCCGTTGATCGCCAAGCGCATGGTCGAGATTGCGCGCAACACCGGAGCCGACGCCATTTCGCACGGCGCGACCGGCAAGGGCAACGACCAGGTTCGCTTCGAGCTCGGCGCCTACGCGCTGATGCCGAACGTCAAGGTGATCGCGCCCTGGCGCGAATGGGACCTGCTCTCGCGCGAGAAGCTGCTCGCCTACGCCGACAAGCACGGCATCCCGGTCGACTTCAAGAAGCGCAAGGGCGGTGCGCCCTACTCGATGGACGCTAACCTGCTGCACATCTCCTACGAGGGCGGCGTGCTCGAGGACCCGGCCTTCGAGCCGGAGGAGTCGATGTGGCGCATCACGGTTTCGCCCGAGAAGGCGCCCAGCCGCCCGCAGCACATCGAGCTCGAGTACCGCAAAGGCGACATCGTCGCGGTGAACGGCAGAAAGATGTCGCCGGCAAGCGTGCTGGCGACACTAAACAAGATCGGCGGCCGGCACGGCGTCGGGCGGCTCGACATGGTCGAGAACCGCTACGTCGGCATGAAGAGCCGCGGCTGCTACGAAACGCCGGGCGGCACGATCATGCTCAAGGCGCACCGCGCCATCGAGTCGATCACCCTCGACCGCGAGGTGCTGGCGCTCAAGGACGATCTGATGCCGCGCTACGCGCGATTGATCTACAACGGCTACTGGTTCAGCCCGGAGCGCAGGCTGCTGCAGGGGCTGATCGACGCCTCGCAGGCGAGCGCCAACGGCAGCGTGCGGCTCAAGCTGTACAAGGGCAGCGTGCTGGTCACCGGCCGCAGCTCGAAATCGGATTCGCTGTTCGATCCCTCGATCGCCACTTTCGAGGACGACCGCGGGGCCTACGACCAGGCCGACGCCGCCGGCTTCATCCGCCTAAATGCGCTGCGCCTGCGCATCGAAGCCAACCTGCGTAAAAAACGCCGCTGACGATGCGCGCCTGGCTCGCCGCCCTGCTGTTGGCCGCCGCGCCGGCCTGGGCGGCGCCGTTCGCGGTGCCCGTGGGCGGCGCCCGCATCGGGCTGGAAGCGCCGGCCGGGTTCGCCGACACCGGCTTCACCGGCTCGCCGCGCCTGCAGGAAATCGCCGAGTCGCTCACCTCGGCGTCGAACCGCATCCTGCTGTTCGCGATCAGCGACGCCGACCTGCGCAGCTTCATGCAGGGCGACCGCCCGGAGCTGCGCCGCTTCATGATCGCCGTTACGCCGCGCGCGCTGGAAGACCAGAGCGTGACCGCACGCCAGTTCGACGCCTTCGTCGTCGATGCGCTGCGCGAGCTGGGTGGCCCGCCGCCGGCGCAGGGCGACGCCCTGAAGTACCTCGACGCGCAGCCGCGCGGCAAGGCGGCGCTGCTGGGCGAGTTACGGCGCGACACGACGGTCGTATCGGTGCTGCAGGGCACGCGTCTACCCGACCGCCCGGGATTCGGTTCCCAGCCGCAATACCTGCTGTCGACCACCACCCTGCTCAACCTGCGCGGCAAGGCGCTCAGCATTTCCGTCTACAGCGCCTACGAATCGGCCGACGACCTGGCCTGGATCAAGCTCGAGACCGCGCGCTGGACCGAGGATCTGCGGCGCCTCAACGCGCGCTAGGTGTGAAGCGTCAAGAGGTTGTTTCGGGACTGAGCGAGGCGACTGATAGGCGCCATGCCCTTGATGCCCTGATGCGGGCGATGCCAGTTGTAGTGGTGGATCCAACGCTCGAGCATGTTGGCACGCTCCGTGGAATGGTTGTAGGCAATGCCGTAGGCCCACTCACGCAGTGCCGACTGGATGAAGCGCTCGGCCTTGCCATTGGTCTGAGGCCGGTAGGCACGGGTGAAGCTGTGCTTCAGGCCAAGGCGCCGGCAAGCCATGGCGAAGGGTTTGGAGCGAAACGCCGAGCCGTAGTTGTCGGTGAGCACGCGACGCACGCGCACGCCCAGGGATTGGAAGTAGGCCACGGTGTTCTGGAGGAACTGTACGGCGCTCGCCTTGCGCTCGTCGAGATACAGGTCGGTAAAGCCGATCCGCGCGTGGTCGTCCACAGCCACGAACAGGAACTCCCAGCCCACCCCCCGAGTGCGGTCTCGTCGATCGCCGGTGATACGGTGCCCGGTGGCCTCGATGCGCCCGAGCTTCTTGGTGTCGATGTGGATCAGATCTCCGGGGTGAGCGTGCTCGTAGCGCACGACCGGCTCGCAGGGCTCCAGATCCCGAAGGCGCGACAGCCCCGCTTGGGCCAGCACTCGGCCCACGGTGCTCTTGCAGACCCCGAGGCTTGCCGCAATGCGTGCCTGGGTCAGCCGCCGGCGGCGCAGCTCCAGGATCGCCAGGGCCTTGCCCGGGGCGATCTTGCGCGGGCTGAGCGCTGGGCGCGAGGAGCGATCGCGCATCCCCGCCGCGCCCTCACTCAAGTAGCGCCCCAACCATTTACGGGCGGTCGATTCGCTGACGCCGGCCTCGGCCGCGGCCTCGGCCGGCGTCAGCTCTCGATCGAGGATGCTTCGGACCATTTCCATTCGACGAACAACAGTGAGTCGGGCATTCTTGTGAACGTTCATTCGGCTGAACTCCTGGAAGGTTTGGAAGGTGTCGCAACCCCCAGTCTCCCAGACTCAGTCCGGATGAACACAAACAACCTATTGGGCCTTCACAGCTAGGCGTCCGCAAAGAAGAGCCGATCATGGGCGAAGCCGACTACCGCGAGCAGGCGCTCAAGATCTATCCCTGGATCTGCGGCCGCTGCGGGCGCGAATTCTCGGGCAGGAATCTGCGCATGCTTACGGTGCACCATCGCGACCACAACCACGACAACAACCCGCCCGACGGCAGCAACTGGGAGTTGCTGTGCCTGTACTGCCACGACAATGAACACTCGCGGCAGCTCGAGGCGGCGCAGCGCGGCGGGGCTTCGCCGGCCGATCACACCGGTCCGGCGCCGGCCACGCACAATCCCTTCGCGGCGCTCGACTCGCTGCTGAAGGTCAAGAAGTAGCGTTACCCCCCCACCACTTCACCGGACCGGAACGCCATGCCATCTTTCGACATCGTTTCCCAGGTAGACAAGCAGGAAGTGAAGAACGCGATCGAGCAGACCAACCGCGAAGTCGCGAACCGCTTCGACTTCAAGGGGTCGGATGCGCGCGTGGAGCACAACGAGCTTCAGCTCACCGTGTTCGCCGACGACGAGTTCAAGCTCGGCCAGGTGCTGGACGTGCTGCGCGCTCGCCTGAGCAAGCGCAACGTCGACGTGCGGTGCCTCGAGCTGGGCGAGACGGAGAAGATCTCGGGCGACAAGGTCAAGCGCCCGCTCACGGTCCGCGTCGGCGTGGCGCAGGAAAAGGCGAAGTCGATCGTCAAGCTGCTCAAGGAATCCAAGATCAAGGTGCAGGCCGCGATCCAGGGCGACGCAGTGCGCGTTTCCGGCGGCAAGAAGGACGACCTTCAGGCGGCGATCCAGCTGGTGCGGCAGTCGGTGATCGACGTGCCGCTGCAGTACGTCAATTTCCGCGACTGAGCCCCTCGCACCAGCGCTCGTAGATCAGGTCGGCGACCTCGTGCAGCGCCGCGAGGCGCCGCTCGAGGTCGCGCAGCATCTCCACGGGTTGCTGCACGCCCGGGCTGGCGGCACCGGCGGCGATCTCGTCGCGCCCTGCCTCGCACCAGTTGCGCACCAGCTCGGCGGTCATCTCGACGTGGCATTGCATGCCGAAGTGGCGGCCGAGCGCGAAGGCCTGGTTGGGGCAGCGGGAATTGGTCAGCAGACGCGTTGCGCCGGGCGGTATGCTGAAGCTCTCGCCATGCCAGTGAAACGACTCGAACGACTGCAGCTCGCCGAACCATTCGCGCGCCAGCGCGTTGTGCGCAACCTGCACCTCGCCCCAGCCGATCTCCTTCACCGCCGCGGGCTCGACCTTGCCGCCGAAGGCGCGCGCCATGAGCTGGCCGCCCAGGCAGTGTCCGATCACCGGAACGTCCTTGCGCACCGCGTCGCGGATCAGCTCGCTTGCGCGCGCGATCCACGGCAAGGGGTCGTTTACGCTCATCGGCCCGCCCATGAACGCGAGACCGCTGAACGCGCGCGCGTCGCGCGGCAGCTCTTCGCCAGCGTCCAGCGCGACCAGCCGCGATGGAATTGAGCGCTGTTCGAGAGTGGTGGCAAAATAGCCCGGCCCCTCGATTCGGACATGCCTGAAGATCGCGACCGGCTTCATCGGAGCTGCCTTTGCAAAACCGCCATTTTATTGGTCTCGCCGTCCTGCTGATAGCGCTTCCCGCCGGCGCGACCGAGGTCGGCCTGGTGGGCGTGTTTCCCGGCAAGGCGGCAGTGCTGGTGATCGACGGCGGCGCGCCGACCACGGTCAGGATCGGCCGCACCGCGCAGGGCGTGAGCGTCGTCTCGGCGGACGAAGCGCAGGCGGTGATCGAAGTCGCGGGCGAGCGGCGCACCCTGCGCCTGGGGCAGTACGCGAGCAGCGCAAGCGACGACGATCGCCAGAAGGCGATGCTCGCGGCGGATCCGAACGGGCATTTCTTCGCACACGGACAGGTAAACGGCGGCTCGGTTCGCTTTCTGGTCGATACCGGCGCCACCATGGTCGCGCTGCCGGGCAGCATCGCCGACCGGCTCGGCATCGACTACCGCAAGGGGCGGCGCGGGATGATCCAGACCGCCGCAGGCCCGACGCTCGCCTACAAGGTCAAGCTGGACGAGGTCCGCCTAGGCGGGATCAGGCTGCAGAACGTGGATGCGGTCGTGCTGCAGAGCGGGCTCGGTATCGCCCTGCTTGGCATGAGCTTTCTCAACCGGGTGGAGATGCAGCGCGACGGCCAGTCGATGGTCCTGACCCGCCGCTACTGATCCCGCCCGCTCAGGCGCCGTGCACCAGAGGCACGAAGCGCACCGGCAGCACGCTCTTGCGCTCGAGGCGACCGTCCGCGTGCTTGCTGACCAGCAAGAGGTCCTGCGCGCCCCAGCGTTCCCCGACCGGGATCACCATCCTGCCGCCGGGCTTGAGTTGATCGATGAGCGCCGACGGCACGTTCGGTGCCGCCGCGGTGACCACGATCGCGTCGAACGGCGCCTTCTCCGACCAGCCGGCGTAGCCGTCGCCGACGCGCACCTCCACGTTGGTGTAGCCGAGCCCCGCCAGCCCTTCGGCCGCGCCGCGCCCGAGCTCCGGCACCACCTCGATCGAATACACCCTGGCCACGATCTCGGCCAGTATCGCCGCCTGGTAGCCCGACCCGGTGCCGACCTCGAGCACCACCTGCCCGGCATGCGGCCCGATCAGGTCGGTCGACAGGGCGACGATGTACGGCTGCGAGATAGTCTGCCCGGCGCCGATCGAAAGCGGATAGTTGCCGTACGCGAGCGACACTTCCTGAGCCGGGACCAGCCGGTGACGCTCGACCTTTCCGAGCGCGGCGCGGACCGCGGACGACATGGCCGACAGGCCCGTCTCCGCCGCGGTCTCGGCATACATCGCCTCGACCTGCGCGACCATGCGCTCGCGCTTGGCCGCGTGGGTCGCCACGCGCGCTCAGCGCCCGGACTTGTCGCGCTCGATGAGCGCGTAGGCGCTGTGGTTGTGGATCGATTCGAAGTTTTCCGACTCGACCACGTAGGATTCGATGCGCTCGTCGAGGTTGAGCACCGCCGCCACGTCGCGCACCATGTCCTCGACGAACTTCGGATTGTCGTAGGCGCGCTCGGTGACGTGCTTTTCGTCGGGCCGCTTGAGCAGGCCGTACAGCTCGCTCGAGGCCTGCTTCTCGATAAGATCGACGATTTCCTCGATCCAGACGAAATCGTTCAGGCGCGCGCTCACCGTGACGTGCGAGCGCTGGTTGTGCGCGCCGCGCAAGGAGATCTTCTTCGAGCACGGGCAAAGGCTCGTCACCGGCACCAGAACCTTCATGGTGAAGGTCTGCTTGCCGTCGCGGATCTCGCCCACGAAGCTGATTTCGTAGTCCATCAGGCTCTTGACCCCGGACGCCGGCGCCGCCTTTTCGATGAAGTACGGGAAGCTCATCTCGATCAGGCCTTCCTCCGCCTCGAGCCGCTCGACCATCTCCTTCAGCATGACCTGGAAGGTTTCGACCGTGATCTCGCGCTCGTGCGCCTCGAGGATCTCGACGAAGCGCGACATGTGGGTGCCCTTGAAGTGGTGCGGCAACCCGACGTACATGTTGAACATGGCCACCGTGTGCTGCACGTTGCCGGAGCGCTCCTGGATGCGCATCGGGTGGCGTATCGCCTTGATCCCGACCTTGTCGATCGCCAGCTTGCGGGTGTCGGCCGACGCCTGGACGTCGGGAATGTTGTACAAATCGCGTGATTTCATGACTGCAATTATAACATCCGACTAAATTACTCGGATATTACCTCGCCGATCGCCTTGCGGATGCCTTCAGTGTCCAGCCCGACCGACGCGAGCAGCCTGGCCGGGTCGCCGTGGTCGATGAAGCGATCCGGCAGGCCGAGCAGCAGCACGCGCCGCTCGAGCCCGAGCGCCGCCAGCGCCTCGCACACCGCGCCGCCGGCACCGCCCATCGCCGCGTGTTCTTCGACCGTCACCAGCAACTCGTGGCTCTCGGCCAGCTGGCGCAGCAGTTCGAGGTCCAGCGGCTTGACGAAGCGCATGTTGGCGACTGTCGCGTCGAGCGCCGCGGCGGCCTCGAGCGCCGGGCGCAACATGCTGCCGAAGGCGAGAATCGCCACCCGCCGGCCTTCGCGCCGCAGTTCCGCCTTGCCCAGAGGCAGCGCGCTCATCGTGCTGCGCACCTCGACCCCCGGGCCGCTGCCGCGCGGATAGCGCACCGCGGCGGGCGAATCGAGCGTGAACGCGGTATAGAGCATCTGCCGGCATTCGTCCTCGTCGGAGGGCGCCATCACGGTCAGATTCGGCACGGTCCTCAGGTAGGCGTAGTCGAACGCGCCGTTGTGCGTCGCGCCGTCGCCGCCGACCAGCCCGCCGCGGTCGAGCGCGAACACGACCGGCAGGTTCTGGATCGCCACATCGTGGATCAGCTGGTCGTAGCCGCGCTGCAGGAAGGTTGAATAGATCGCCAGCACCGGCTTGACGCCCTCGCAGGCGAGGCCCGCGGCGAAAGTCACCGCGTGCTGCTCGGCGATGCCGACGTCGAAGTAGCGCTGCGGAAACTTGTCCGAGAACTTCACCATGCCCGAGCCCTCGCGCATCGCCGGCGTGATCGCCACCAGGCGCGGGTCGAGCTCCGCCATGTCGCACAGCCAATCGCCGAAGACCTGACTGTAGCTCGGGCGGCCGCCGGAGGACTTCTTGATCCCCTCGGCCGGATCGAACTTGCCGGGGCCGTGGTAGGCGATCGGGTCGTCCTCGGCGAGCTTGTAGCCCTGCCCTTTGCGCGTCACCACGTGCAGGAACTGCGGCCCCTTCAGCTTGGCGATGTTGGCCAAGGTCGGGATCAGCGCATCGAGATCGTGGCCGTCGATCGGGCCGATGTAGTTGAAGCCGAATTCCTCGAACAGCGTGGACGGCGTCACCATGCCCTTGACATGCTCTTCGGCGCGGCGCGCGAGCTCCCACACCCCCGGCACGCGCTTGAGCAGGTGTTCGCTCGCCCGCCGGGCGGTGGAATAGATGCGCCCCGACAGCAGCCGCGCGAGGTAGTTCGTGAGCGCGCCCACGGGCGGCGAGATCGACATCTCGTTGTCGTTCAGGATCACCAGCAGGTCGACGTCCATCGCGCCGGCGTTGTTCATCGCCTCGTACGCCATTCCGGCCGACATCGCGCCGTCGCCGATGACCGCGATTGCGCGGCGCTGCTCGCCCTTCATCTTGGCCGCGGTCGCCATACCGAGCGCGGCCGAGATCGAGGTCGACGAATGCGCGGTGCCGAAGGTGTCGTAGGGCGACTCGCCGCGGCGCGGGAAGCCCGAGATGCCGCCCAGCATCCTGAGCTGGGCCATGGCCTCGCGCCGGCCGGTAAGAATCTTGTGCGGGTAGGTCTGATGGCCGACGTCCCACACGATGCGGTCTTGCGGCGTGTCGAATACGTAGTGCAGCGCGATCGTGAGCTCGATCGTGCCCAGGTTCGAGGACAGGTGACCGCCCGTGGTCGAGACCGA
>DAHVFK010000105.1 GCA_027317055.1 Betaproteobacteria bacterium
GTGGCGAGGAGCGCAGGCTCGGGGGTGCCGCCAATGTCGCCTGGAACTGCGCCGCGCTCGGAGCGCGGACGCGGCTGCTGTCCGTGGTGGGAGCTGACGCGGAGGGCAGGCTGCTGGAGAATCTCCTGAAGAAAGAGGGAATCGAGCCACGCCTGCATCGCGACCGGTCTATCAAGACCACCCAGAAGCTGCGCGTGATCGCCCGCCAGCAGCGGCAGCAGCTGCTGCGGGTCGATTTCGAGGTCGCGCCCTCGCGCGAAGTTCTCGCGTCCAAGCTGGCGGAGTTCAAATCGGCGCTTAAGCAGTGCGACATCGTGATCCTGTCGGACTACGGCAAGGGCGGGCTTACCCACGTGACGAAGATGATCGCGATGGCGCGTCGAGCCCGAAAGCCGGTGCTGGTGGATCCCAAGGGCGACGACTATTCCCGCTACGGAGGCGCCACGATCGTCACGCCGAACCAAAACGAGCTGCGCGAGGTCGTCGGCACATGGAAGGACGAGCGCGACCTCGAGCGGCGAGCGCAGGCGCTGCGCAGGCGGCTCAAGCTCCAGGCGCTGCTGCTCACGCGCGGCGAGCGCGGTATGACCCTGTTCCGGGACGGCACGCGGATGAATTTCAAGACGCACGCGCGCGAGGTGTACGATGTGAGCGGTGCCGGCGATACCGTCATCGCCGCGCTCGGCGTGATGCTTGCCGCCGGAGCGTCGCTTACCGAGTCGGTACGTACCGCCAACCGTGCAGCGGGGATCGTGGTCGGCAAGTTCGGCACGGCGGTCGCCACGCGCGAAGAACTCTTCGGATAGGAAAAGCATGCTCTACGTCGTCACGGGGGCCGCCGGATTCATAGGCTCCAAGCTGATCGAGGCGCTCAACCGCGCCGGCGTCACGGAAATCATCGCGGTCGACAACCTGGAGAGCGCGGCCAAGGTCGGGAACCTCGCCGGATGCGAGATCGAGGACTACCTGGACAAGCGGGATTTCCTCGAGCGTCTGGTGGCGAACCAGTTCGACGAGGAAATCGAAGCGGTGCTGCACCAGGGTGCCTGCTCCGACACCATGGAGTCGAACGGCCGCTACGTGATGGAGAACAACTACCGCTACTCGCGGGTCCTGCTCGACTGGTGCCAGGACGAAGCGGTGCCCTTTCTGTACGCGTCGTCCGCTTCCGTGTACGGAGCGGGACGCGAATTCCGGGAAGAGCGCGCCTGCGAACGACCGCTCAATGCCTACGCCTATTCCAAGTTCCTGTTCGATCAGAATGTGCGGCGCCGTCTGCCTGCGCGCAGCGCGCAGATCGCGGGCTTGCGCTACTTCAACGTCTACGGCCCGAACGAGGCGCACAAGGGGCGCATGGCTTCGGTTGCGTTCCATGCCTTCAACCAGTTCATGAGCGAGGGCAGGGTCAGGCTTTTCGTCGGATCGGACGGCTATGCCGACGGCGAGCAGAGGCGCGACTTCATCCATGTCGAGAACGTCGTGAACGTGAATCTTCATTTTCTGGAACACCGCGAGATATCGGGGATCTTCAACTGCGGCACAGGCCGCGCGCAGAGCTTCAACGACGTTGCGCGCGCAGTGGTCAACGGCGTGAGAGCCGGGCGCGGCGAAGCCGAGCTCTCGCTCGCTGACATGGTCGCAGAAGGCCTCGTCGAATACATCCCGCTTCCGCCGCAGCTGGTCGGGAAGTACCAGAGCTTCACCGAGGCGGATCTGGCGCTGCTGCGCAACGCAGGCTACGGCGACGATTTCATGCCGGTTGAGCAGGGCGTCGGAACCTACGTCGCGCACCTGCTCGGCGAGCAACGCTGAGAAGCCGCGATGCAGCGCACAATCGAGGATTTCATCGGCAATACGCCCCTGGTGCGACTGCAGCGCATCCCGGATGAGGAGGTGGCGCGCAACGGCAACGTGATCCTCGTCAAGCTCGAGGGGAACAATCCCGCCGGCTCGGTCAAGGATAGACCGGCGATTTCGATGATCCGCCGCGCCGAAGAGCGCGGCCGGATCAAGCCCGGCGACACGCTGATCGAGCCGACCAGCGGCAACACCGGTATCGGACTCGCGATGGCGGCCGCAGTCCGCGGCTACCGCATGCTGCTGATCATGCCCGAGAATCAGACCGCCGAGCGCAAGCGCACCATGCGGGCCTACGGCGCGGAGCTGATTCTCACGCCGAAGAGGGGCGGCATGGAAGGCGCGCGCGACCTGGCGCAGAAGATGGTGAGCGAGGGCAAGGGCATCATGCTCGACCAGTTCGCCAATCCCGACAATCCGCTGTCGCACTATGAGACCACCGGCCCCGAGATCTGGCGTGATACGCAAGGCGGGATCACGCATTTCGTCTCGAGCATGGGCACTACGGGCACCATCATGGGATGCTCGCGCTACTTCAAGGAAAAGAATCCAAAGATCGAGATCGTCGGCTGCCAGCCCCAGGAAGGGGCGCAGATTCCCGGCATCCGCAAGTGGCCGGAAGCCTACCTGCCGAAGATCTACGACAAGCTGCGCGTCGACCGGCTGGAATACGTGGGCCAGGGAGAGGCCGAAGAGATGGCGCGCCGCATGGCGCGCGAGGAGGGGATCTTCGCAGGCATTTCGTCGGGCGGCGCCTTGCACGTCGCGCTGCGCATCGCCCGCGACCTTAAGAAGGCGACAGTCGTATGCATTGTCTGCGACCGGGGCGACCGCTACCTCTCGACCGGCGTGTTTCCGGACTGACGTGGCGCCGGTCCTCGCGTTCGACATCGAGACGGTACCGGACGTCGCCGGAATTAGGCGGCTGTACGAGCTGCCTTCAAGCCTGCCGGACGAGGAGGTCGCCGAGATTGCGTTCCAGAAGCGGCGCACGCAGACCGGGAGTGATTTCCTGCCGCCGCAGCTGCACCGGGTGCTGGTCATCTCCTGCGTTCTGCGCGATGCCGACCATGTCAAGGTGTGGTCCATCGGCGAGCCGGCGGAGGACGAGCGCGCCGCCATCCAGCGCTTCTGGGACGGGGTCGAGCGCTACGTTCCGCAGCTCGTTTCGTGGAATGGCGGCGGATTCGACCTGCCGGTGCTGAACTACCGCGGCCTGATCAACGGTGTCAGCGCGCCGCGTTTCTGGGACCAGGGCGAGGACAACCGCGACTTCAAGTGGAACAACTACGTCAGCCGCTACCATTCGCGGCATCTCGACCTGATGGATGTTCTCGCGCTGTATCAGCCGCGCAACAATGCGCCGCTAGACGACGTTGCGCAGCTCGCAGGCTTTCCAGGCAAGATCGGGATGGCGGGCAGCGCGGTGTGGCAGCAGTACCGCGACGGCGGCATTGAGCGCATCCGCAACTACTGCGAAGCCGACAGCGCCAATACCTATCTGCTCTACCTGCGCTTCCAGCTGCTGCGCGGCGCGTTCGATGCGGCGCACTACAAGCGCGAGTGCGCGCTGCTGCGCGCCGCCGTGGAGAAGCAACAGGAGCCGCACTGGCGCGAGTTCCTCGAGCGCTGGACCGACCCCCTGGCCCGGTGACGCTCGAGATCGAGTCGCTCGACGCGGAAGGGCGCGGCGTCGCGCGCAACGCCGAGGGCAAGGTGGTATTCGTCGAGGGCGCCTTGCCCGGCGAGCGGGTCGAGGTACAGTTGCTGCACCGCAAGCCGAAATTCGACCTGGCGAGGACCGTCGCGGTCGTGCGCGAATCGAGCTCACGCCGCGCACCACGCTGCGGTTATTTCGGCGTCTGCGGCGGCTGCGCGACGCAGCACATCGATGCCCGGACCCAGCTCGCGGCCAAGCAGCGCGGGCTGGAGGACTGCCTGGAGCGCATCGGCAAAGTGAAGCCAGAGACGGTGCTGCCGATGGTGTACGGTGAGGAATGGGGCTATCGCCAGCGGGCGCGGCTCACGGTGCGCCGCGTGGCCAAAAAGGGCGGCGTGCTGGTCGGGTTCCACGAGCGGCACTCCAGCTACGTGGTAGACATGCTGAGCTGCGAGGTGCTGCCAGCGCGCATCTCCCGGCTGATCCCGCGCTTGCGCGCGCTGGTCGAGTCTCTTTCGATCCGGCAGCGGCTGCCGCAAATCGAGCTCGCCGTGGGCGATGCGGCCGACGCGCTGGTGTTCCGTAACCTCGATCCGCTCGAGGCGGGCGACGAGCAAGCGCTGCGGGAGCTGGCGCAGCAGGAAGGGGTGTCGGTATGGCTGCAGCCCTCCGGCCCGGATTCGGCGTATCCCTTTCATCCTCTTCCCGCGCCGCCGCTGGACTACGTGCTGCCGGAGTACGGCCTGCGGATCGCCTTCCGGCCGACCGACTTCACACAGGTGAACCACGGCGTGAACCGGGTGCTCGTGTCGCGCGCGGTGCGCCTGCTCGACCCGCAGCCGGGCGAGCGCATCGGTGACCTGTTCTGCGGCCTGGGCAACTTCTCCCTTCCGCTCGCGCGCATGGGAGCCCGGGTGCTCGGGCTGGAAGGAAGCGCGACCCTGATCGAGCGGGCGCGGGAGAATGCGGTGGCGAATGGCTTGCGGGACCTTGCAAGCTTTGATTGCGCCGATCTTTACGGCGCAGGTGCGGGCGGATTGGCCGCGCTCGGCCCTTTCGACAAGTTGCTCATCGATCCGCCGCGCTCGGGCGCGGTGGAAGCGGTAAAGGCGCTGCCGGACGCCTGGCCGCGCCGTATCGTGTACGTGTCCTGCGATCCCGCGACGCTCGCGCGCGATGCCGGCGCGCTGGTGCACGTCAAGGGTTTCCGATTGGTGGCGGCGGGTGTGGTGAACATGTTCCCCCACACCGTGCATGTCGAGAGCATCGCGCTGTTCGAGCGGCCCTAGCAACGAAAAAGGGCGCCGAAGCGCCCTTTTCGTGCTGCCCGGAAGACCGTGCTAGCGGCGGTTGCCGCTGAGCAGCATCAGGATCGAGAGCAGGTTGACGAAGATGTTGAACAGGCTCATGTACACGCCGGTAGTGGCGACGATGTAATTCGTCTCGCCGCCGCGGATGATGCGCGACAGGTCGTGCAGCAGGAACAGCGAGAACACCACGATCACCAGGGTCGAGATCGTCAGCGCCAGCGCCGGGATCTGCAGGAACATGTTGGCGAACATGGCGAGCAGCAGCGCGATCATGCCGACGAAGAGGAATTTCCCCATGAAGCTGAAATCGCGCTTGGTCGTGGTCGCAATCGCACCCATGCCGAAGAAAATCACGCCGGTCCCGGCGGCGGCGTAGGCGATCAGCTGTCCGCCGTTGGCCAGGGTCAGCGCCATCGACAGCAGGGGGCCCATCCACCAGCCCAGGATGCCGGTCATCAGAAGCAGCAGCACCACGCCAAGCGGGCTGTTGCGGTTCTTGATGACGGCGAACTGCAGGCCGATTACCGCACCGAGCATGATCAGGGTGGCCGCCATTGGGTGCTGCACGATAACCGCGCCGGTCGCCATGCCGACGAACGCGCCGATCACGGTCGGCACCATGGTCAGGGCGAGCAAGAGGTAGGTGTTGCGCAGCACGCGCTGGCTGTCGACGCCCGGCAATTCCATGCCAGGCGCGTAGCGGGATCCGCCACGGCCGATAGTCTGCTCGTTGCTGCGAATGGGTTGCAGGTCGGGTTGCATTGACGCTCCTTGGTTATATCTCATCTCTAACTGCAGTATCTGAGACTACCAGATGGCGACGAAGTTTCAACCAAAATCTCATTTAGTTTCCGGTAGTTCCGGCGCCTGCGGCTAACATGGGGGCAAATCGTGCGAATTCCAGGGGGACTTGGCAAGCCGGTCGACTGCGCGGGTCCTTCCTTGTGCCGCGACGGGAGTATCCGGCTAGAGAACCGGATTCGCTGCGCGGCACGCTACCAGCGGTAAGGCTCGCTAGCGCTGATCCTACTGCCAGTGTCCGCTAACGCGACCCATTTGGAGTCGCTTTGCACGATTTCGCCGACGTGGCGATAGCCCAAGCGTGCCAGGTACTCGAGGCGAAGCAAGACCTGTCGCTTGCTCGGCCCCGTGACGATGCGCTTAGACCCTAATGCAGTGACGCGACACCCGTCATCCAGCGCTGGTTCGCCGCGCCTGTCGGAAGCTCGCTGCCTTAGGTCGGATAGCTTCAAGCGATCGGTAATATCAGCCTCGGCGCTGCGCAGAGGAGGAGTGCAGACGGCGGTCCAATGAGATCCGACCGCTTCCGCTGGAGCCAAGACCTTCGCGCCGCGCCCCAGGTACTTGGCAAGCGCGCCGTCAATATCCCTGCGCGACTCGCTGCTGAGCATCAGACAACTCCCGGCATCCAGGACCTTGAGCGCCATTGCCCTTCTCCATCGAGAAATTCGAAGGCAATAGTACGCGCGGCAGCGGAAGCTCACACATTCTTTCGTCGACCAACCGTGAGGTTTGCCACACTTTTCCGGTAACTGGCGCTCCGATCCGCGGGTGCGCCGGCAGCATGCGGAGATTGTGCATGTTCTTCGGTGCACGGAAATCGCCAATCCGCAACCGTGCGCGCCCCGCTAATCGTGCTTGAGCACCGCGCGAATTGTTTCGACCAGGATCTTTTTGCTGTAGGGCTTGGTGACGTATCCATCTGCGCCAAGGGCGAGGCCGCGTTGGACCTTGTCGGGTTCGGCCAGCACCGTCAGCATCACGACGGGAAGGAGGGCGAGCTTCGGATGGCGGCGAATGCCCTCCAGGACGTCGAAGCCGTTGCCGTCGGGCAGCATGATGTCGAGCAGAAGCGCGTCCGGCGGCGCGCGCATGCGCATTTCCTCGACAAATTCCCTGCAGTCGCGCACGAGGCGCACCTTGAAGCCGCCCATGCTGACGCGCAGCTCGGCGAGCGCCGCTTGGTCGGGGTCGTCCTCCACGATCAGGACCAGGATCTCGTTCGGCTTCTTGGCGAGCGGCGAGCGGTTCTTGAGCCGGTCCGGCGACAGGAAGGCACCCGAGCGATCAAGGTCCTTGGCTGCGGCACGCGTTTGCATCTCCATTCGTCGCGTGTCATCAGCGGTCGTTCCCGCTGTGCTTTTCTTTTGCGTTCGCAATAGCTTGGTGAAGTCAAGGTCTTGGGTCGGGTCGGCAGGAGCCGAAGCGACGAATCCGATTTCTTCCAGTTCGGAAAGCCAGTCAGCAATGAGCGCATCGGGAAACTGACGCAGAAGTCCCCGGATCACGTCCGAATGTGTATCTCCTTCAATTACCCCTAGAATTCGACGGTAGTCCGACGGTATCGTCGAGTCATTCGAAGCCAATACCGCCTCACCCGACTCAGTGCGGCGATAGATACGATCCCGCGGCCACGACTCCATGTCGGCTCCTTGGCGTAGTTTCGACGCGCAAAGGCTGGCGGAGGGGGAGGGATTCGAACCCCCGGACCCGTGAGGGTCAGTGGTTTTCAAGACCACCGCATTAGACCGCTCTGCCACCCCTCCGCAGAGCCGAAGTTTAACTGCTCCTGCTGCTCCGTTTGGCTCGCAGTTGCCGGGTTGTTGGCGGAACCTTCGGGTCGCTGCTGCATCGACAGTCCTGTAAAATCCACCCTTTTTTATCCCCCCGGCATGGCGCTCATCGTCCAGAAATTCGGCGGCACCTCGGTCGGCTCGGTCGAGCGCATCCGCAACGTCGCGCGCCGCGTGGCGAAGTGGCGCGCGGCGGGCCACAGCATCGTGGTCGTGCCCTCGGCGATGGCGGGCGAAACCAACCGCCTGATCGCGCTCGCGCGCGAGATCCAGCCCCAGCCCGATCGGCGCGAGCTCGACGTGGTTGCGTCGACCGGCGAGCAGGTCACCATCGGCTTGCTGTCGATGGCGCTGATTGAGCTCGGCCTCAAGGCACGGAGCTACACCGGCTGGCAGGTGAAGGTGCAGACCGACTCGGCTCACGCCAAGGCGCGCATCGTTGCGATCGAACACGAACGGCTGCGGCACGATCTGGCCGAAGGCTATGTCGCGGTGGTGGCGGGGTTCCAGGGCATCGACACGCAGGGCAACATCACCACGCTCGGACGCGGCGGCTCGGACACCTCGGCCGTCGCGCTCGCGGCCGCGCTCAAGGCCGACGAGTGCCAGATCTATACCGACGTCGACGGAGTCTACACCACCGACCCGCGTATCGTGCCCCAGGCCCGGCGCCTGAAGACCGTCACCTTCGAAGAGATGCTCGAAATGGCGAGCCTCGGCTCGAAGGTGCTGCAGATTCGAGCGGTCGAGTTCGCCGGCAAGTACCGGGTGCGCCTGCGCGTGCTCTCCAGCCTGACCGATCCGATGCTGCCGGTGGCCGAGGAGGCCGAGGCCGGCACCCTGATCACATTCGAGGACGACCCGACCATGGTGATGGAAAAGGCAGTCATCTCAGGTGTCGCATTCAATCGCGACGAAGCCAAGATTACGGTGCACGACGTGCCCGACCGCCCGGGAGTCGCCTATGCGATCCTGGGGCCGATCGCGGAGGCGAACATCGACGTCGACGTGATCGTGCAGAACGTCGGCCACGACGGCATGACCGACCTGTCGTTCACGGTCAACCGCGCCGATTGCGCGCGCGCGATGAAGATCCTGAAGGAGCAGGTGCAGCCGCACATCAAGTGCCGCGAGGTGAGCGGCGACGAAAAGATCGCCAAGCTGTCGCTGGTGGGGCTGGGCATGCGCTCGCACGTCGGCATCGCCTCGCAGATGTTCCGCACCCTGGCCGAGGAGGGGATCAACATCCAGATGATCACTACCTCGGAAATCAAGATTTCGGTGGTGATCGACGAGAAATACCTCGAGCTCGCGGTGCGCGTGCTTCACAACGCGTTTGAACTGGAGCGGGAATAGGCGATAATCCGGCTACAGGAGAGATGCCCGAGAGGCCGAAGGGGGCGCCCTGCTAAGGCGTTATACGGGCAAAACCCGTATCGAGGGTTCGAATCCCTCTCTCTCCGCCACACGCTCGAAGCGGGCTTCAGGTCGAGCGGGCTTCAGGTCGAAGAAGGAGATGCTGCTTCCAGCGGCTGACGCGTTCGCGCCGTCAGTGCATACGCGGCCAACATGGCGGCAAACGGAATCGAAGATACGCCATATCGATCTCCCGTCACGGTCACGCTGTAGACGAGCGTAAAGTACAGCCAGGTTAGAACAGGCGGACTGAACACGATACGCGCTAGCCCCATTCGCCTGGCAGACGCGTACAGGCCTATCAAAGCTGCGGCCAGGACAATCCACCAATAGGCGGAGCTAACCAATTTCAGCGGGAGAAGGGTTGCGGCGCCAAAGCGCTGCGTAATGCCCGCCTCGTTCCAAACGACGCCAATTGACTGGCGATCGTAGAGGTGGACAGCCTTCCTCGCCGTTCGA
>DAHVFK010000106.1 GCA_027317055.1 Betaproteobacteria bacterium
GTACTACTACACAGATCACTTTCTATATGTCATTAGAGGCAAACCACGCGCGCCCCAAAGTGTCGCTTAATGAGTTGCGGTAGCCAATCGGGCAAATCCTTCACGTGCTTCGCGGGCGTAAAGCTCGCACCAGATTGATTGGCGGCAGAGCATTGTCGTTAGGCGAATGGCCGCCTGTGGCCGATCAGAGACCCTCGTCAGACTGACTCAAATCGACCTGCAGAGCTTCTCAGCTAGGAAGCAATGAGCGGCGGCTCGTCGGCCTTTGCCGCCGTACGACCTCGTGGCCTGCAACGTCCGCAACGGATCGCTTGCCGGCCACTCTTCAGCGCCATTCCTGTGAACGACTGCTTTCTTATCTCCCGCTCGGCTCGATCCGACCCTAAGCCGACCGTCGCAATGCTCGGCGCCAGTCCGGTTTAAGCTTCAAGCCATGGCCATAGTTCCAGGTACGAAGGGATACTCCGAGCAGGCCGAGCAGCTCATAAGCCGGTACGAAAGTATTTCCTTTGTCGTGAAGCACCGAGCCGCTCTGCACCTGATACCGCGCGCTCCCTCCGAGGTCCTGGACATCGGTGCGGGTACAGGTGCCGATGCCGCGTGGTTTGCGGACGCGGGCTATTTCGTAGTTGCGGTGGAGCCCACCGCCGAACTCAGAAATTCGGGCATGGCTCTTCACTCAAAGTCACCCATTGAATGGATTGATGATTCCTTGCCCGACCTGTCACGCCTTCCTCAAGGACGCAAGTTCGACCTCGTGATGATTACGGCGGTGTGGATGCATCTGGACGAAAGGGAACGCGCCGCCGCGATGCCAAGAGTCGCCATGCTGCTTCGTCCCAAAGGCAACCTCATTATGTCTTTGCGCCACGGCCCGCACGCGCTCGGAAGGCGCACGTTCGATGTATCTGCAGAAGAGACGGTCCAGCTCGCTTCGGCGTCCAGCCTGCGCTGCACTCTGAGCGCGAAAACTGAATCAGCGGGAGAGTTAAACCGACGAGCAGGAATTACATGGTCCCGGCTAGCGTTCACATTCTAAGTGCGAATCAATCGAGGGCCGCTCCTGGCCGATTCCTACCCGATGGCATGAAGCCAGAAAGCGGCCACACGGTCTGGCGTATGTGGCCGCTGCGCGCCCCTAGATTTCAGTCTGCTCGGAGATCTCCAGTGCATCATCCACCTCGATGCCTAGGTATCGGACCGTACTTTCCAGCTTGGTATGGCCAAGTAAAAGCTGAACTGCCCTGAGGTTCTTCGTCCGCTTGTAGATCAGCGTTGCTTTGGTGCGCCGCATCGAGTGCGTCCCGTAGGCCGATGAATCCAGCCCGGCTGCCTCGACCCACTGGCGCACGATCCGCGCGTATTGGCGCGTCGACACGTGCGGCGATGTTCCGATGCGGCTCGGAAACAGGTACTGATCACTCTGCAGGTGGATCTTCTCGATCCAGGCGGCTAAAGCTGCCCGTGTAGGTTCCATTAGTTCGAACTGCACAGGACGTTGCGTCTTCCGCTGCATAGCCATGGCTCGACGGAGAATCTGGTTCCCATGAGTCACGTCGCGGACGTGCAGGTTGACGAGGTCGCAGCCTCGCAGCTTGCTGTCGATTGCGAGGTTAAAAATAGCGAGGTCACGCGCCGCATGCGCGTTCTGTAGGTTAATCCGGATCGCCCAGATGTCCTTCGGCTTGAGCGGAGGTTTCTGGCCGACGAGCTTTCCTTTGTTCCATGCTTCGCGCTTCTGGATGAGTTCCATGACAGACTCCTTGGTTGTTGATCGGAGTCTGATTGTTCGGCGAATGTGGGAATGGCAGCTATCGGATAGGTCTCCCTATGCGTGCTGCCGGCCAAGACCCGACTGTGCCGAACCTCGTCCCCTCTTGAATTGATAGAACCGACTTGCGACCGTAGCCGCGCTTGATCACCTCAGTTGATCAAGCGCTTTCCTCCCACATACGGGGCATCTAACATCCGCACCGCATAGCGGCGGCAAGGTTGCCCGCCGCTTACTTAGGCGCCGCTCCAATACCTAGATGGCGCAGCCGGCGGATAGTTACGCTGTGGTGAGCTGCTAGGTTGGCCCCTTTGAGCCTTGTCAGCTCCCGCTCGGAGATCTCACAGTGAGATCGCGCAGGAGTCGATGCTGGATCTTGCCTGTGGCAGTGCGCGGCACATCCTCTTCGCGCATGAAGGTGATCGAGCGCGGACGCTTGTAGCCGGCGATCTTGTCCTTGCACCAGTCGAGAAGATCGGCCTCGCTGACGCGGGTGCCGGCTTTGAGCATGACCACGGCGTGCACAGCCTCGCCCCACTTCTCATGCGGGATGCCGATGACGGCCACATCCTTCACCGCGGAATGCTGCGAGAGAAGACTCTCGACTTCCGACGGATAGACATTCTCGCCCCCGCTGATGATCATGTTCTTCTTGCGATCGACGAGGTAGTAGAACCCGTCCGCGTCCCGGCGCGCCATGTCGCCGACGCTGCAGTACTCGCCGCGGAACGCCTCGGCGGTCTTGTCCGGGAGGTTCCAGTAGCCATCGAAGGTGTACGGGGTGCGCGAGTAGAGCTCGCCAACTTCGCCGTCGGGCACCTCGTTGCCGGCATCGTCTAGCAGCCGCACGCGGCCGGTGCCGGTGAACTCCCGGCCGACCGAGCCGAGCTTGGTGAGCTGCTCGTCGGGGCGCAGCAAGGTCACCCAGCCCGCTTCGGTCGACCCGTAGAGCTCGTACAGGCGCGAATTGCGGAAATGCTCCAGGATTGCGAGTTTGGTCTCGCGCCGGGCCGGCGCCGACGAGATGAGCAGCTTGTTGACGCTCGCGACGTCGTAGCGGCTCTTCACCGCCTGCGGCAGGCCCAGCGTCATGATGTAGTGCGTGGGCACCAGCGAGGTGAAGCTGACGTGCTGCGCCGACATCGTCGCAAGCAGGTGCTCGGGATCGAAGCTGTGACGGTCGTAGACGCCGCAGCTCGCGCCGCAGTAGACGAAGCTGGAGAAGAAGTTTAGCGAGTTGGCGTGGCACATCGGCATCACGAGCAGCCCGGCGTCGCCGCGCGAGAAGCCGAAATCAAGCGCCGTGACGAGCGCCATCAGCGCCTGGCCGGCGTGGCTGCGGATCGCCCCCTTCGGGTTGCCCGTGGTGCCGGACGTGTACATCAATGCCCAGGTGTCCTGCGGGGCGACCGATACGCCGGGCGCGCTGGCCGCGGCCCGCGCGAGCAGCGCCTCGTACACGCTGTACCCGGCCGGGGGCGGCGACGCGCCGAAGTGGACGTAGTTCGCGTGCCGAATCTCGAGCTCGCCGCGGATCGACACGACGCTGCCGAGCAGCTCGTCCTGGACGATGAACGCGCGCGCGCCTGCGTCCTGGACGATGTAGCGGATCTCTGGACCCAGCAGGCGGAAGTTGACCGGCACCGCGATCAGCCCGGCCCTGCCCAGTCCGGCGTAGATCTCGACCCATTCGATGCAGTTGTAGGCAAGGACCGCCACGCGGTCGCCCTTGCGCAGTCCAAGGCCGAGCAGCGCGTTGGCAAGCCGGTTGGCGCGCTCGTCCCACTGCGCGAAGCTGAGCGCGCGTCGCGAATCCCGCGCCGCTTCGCGGCCCGGCTCGATCCGCGCGAACGCGGCGATCGCCTCGGGAATCGTCAGCAGCTGCGTCATGCACCCTACTCCCGGCGCCGGCGCTCCGCATCGTCCCAGGCGGTAAGCGCCTGGTAATCGGGGACCCAGCCCAGCCCCTTGCCGGCGTCCGACGACAGCGCGTGCTGCGTCACCACCACGTCGAGCAGAGCGGGCGCCTTGGCAAACGCCTCCTCGAGCGCCGCAGGCAGCCGCGCCGGGTCGGTCACGCGCTCGCCGTGCAGCCCGAACGCGCGCGCCATGCCGGCGTAGTCGCTCCACGCGAGCGTGGTGCCCACCACGCGCCCCCCGTAGTTCATCTCCTGATCCAGGCGTTCGATGTTCCAGGCGGCGTTGTTGGCGATAATGAACACTGCCTTGGCACCGTGTCGCTTTGCGGAGTCGATCTCCATGGCGTTGATGCCGAAGGCTCCATCGCCGCTGATCACAACCACCTGGCGTCCCGGGAAAAGCAGCGCGGCGGCAACGCCGAACGGGACGCCCACGCCAAGGCAGCCGAAGGTCCCCGCATCGAGGTAGGTGCGGACCTCCAGGCCCATACGCGCGAAGCTTAGGATGTCCCCGCCGTCGGCGATGGCGATGGCATCCGGACGCAGCACCTGGCGCAGCGCCCCGAAAATACGATTCGGGTGCATGTGCCCGTCCTTGCCCGCAGGGGCCGACGCCAGGGATTCGACGTGCTTGGACGAGCGGCGCAGGTGCTCGGCGCGCAGCGCCGCGGTCCAGTCCCGGTCGAGCCTCTCCGACTGCCTTGGCAGCGCGGCGGCGAGCGCTGCCAGGGCAAGGGCGGGATGCGCAAACAGCTCCACTTCGCCGCGCCGGTTCTCGCGCAGCTCCTCCCAGTTGTCCGCGATGCGAATGAGCTTGGCGTTTGGCAGCACCGCGGGCGAGCCGTAGCCCATCTGGTAGTCGAGCTTGCGCCCGACCACGATGACCAGGTCGGCCTCCTGCATCGCGCGACCGCGCATCGCGCCCACGACCGACGCATGCCCGGGCGGCACCAGCCCCCGGCTCTCCTGCGTGTCGAGATACACAGCCCCGCTGCGGTCGAGCACCTCGACCAGCTCCGCGGCGGCAGCCTGCGCGCCGCGGCCGGTGACCACCAGGGGGCGCCGCGCGGCCTCGATGACGCGTGCAGCGCGCTGCACCTCCTGCGGCTCGGGCGGAATGCGTCGCTGCGGCTTCGAGCGCAGGTACTCCTCGAGCACGAGCCGCGGCGGCACCGGCGCGCGCAGCACGTCGGTCGGGAACTCGATGTAGACCGGCCCCGGCGTAGCGCCATCGCCCGTCGCGGCGCTCCACGCCTTGTCCAGGTCGCGCGCAACGTTGCCGGGCACGCGCAGCGTGCGCGACTGGCGCGTCACCGGCTTCATGATGGAGGCGTGATCGATGCCCTGCAGCGGGCCGAGATCGTCCTGCGGAACGGGCGCGCAGCCACCGATGAGGAGAACCGGTACGCGCTCGAGCTGTGCGTTGGCCATCGCGGTCACGCAGTTGGTGACTCCGGGGCCAGCCGTTGCACAGGCAACGCCGACACCCCCGGTCAGCACCGCATGCGCATGCGCCATGTGCACGGCGGCACCTTCGTCGCGTACATCGACGATACGAACGCCCCTTTGGGCCAGTTGATCCCAGATCGGCTGGATGTGCCCGCCCTGCAAGCCGAAGACTCGATCGATGCCATGCCGGACCAGAAATTCAACGATCACTTCTGCGACCGTTTGTGCCTTGGAAGCATTCATATTCGGTCTCACCACCGGTAAATGAACCTGCTCCGGGCTTCGGCCTACCCGACCTTCTTGAGCCGAGCCTTGTACTCGGAACCGCGCTTCCGATAGCTCTCGGCGCTCGCCTGAAGGGACGCTAGCTCCGCCTCGGTCAGTGGGCGCACGACCCGCGCGGGCGAGCCGAGAATGAGGGACCGGTCGGGGAACACCTGACCCTCGACGACGACCGCCGCCGCGGCGACCAGGCACGACTTCCCTATCACCGCCCTATCCATCACGACCGCCTTTATTCCGACGAGCGAACCATCGCCTATGGTGCATCCGTGCAACATGGCGTGGTGACCGATCGTGACGTTGTCGCCGATTGTCAGGGGAACGCCGGGATCGGTATGGAGAACCGCCGAGTCCTGCACGTTGGTGGCGGCGCCCAGGCGTATGGGCTCATTGTCCCCACGAATCACGGCGCCTGGCCACACGCTTGCACCTTCGCCAAGCGTAACGTCTCCAACCACGGTGGCCTCATCGGCAACGTAGGCCGACGCCGGGATGCGCGGATCTCGGTTACCTAGACTGAATACGGACATAAGCCCGCCCGGTCGTCATTCCCAAGCGAGGGAGTTCTACCATTCGTCATCTAGCACTTGTAACTCGTTTCGCCCTGTGGCCGCAGCAATCCTACGATCCCATTCCGGCGCCCGACAGCGCGGATTCCGGGGACCTGTTAATGTAACACGGAGGCCTGCATCTACATCCTAGGGCTCCCAGCGGCACACTCGCTGAGCCATGTCCGTTCCGGGTCGGATTAAGCCGATCGGGAGATAAGAAAGCAGTCGTTCAGAGTAATGGCACTGATGAACGGCTGGTAAGCGGTTGGTTGCGGACCTGCCACGCGATGACGTCATACGGCAGCAATGGCCGAAAAGCAGACGTGCGTGGCAGTTCACGTGTGTGTGACGGCACCTGGCCGATCGTCGACAGTCGCGAACGTAAATGCGCCGCGGCGGCTCAGCCCGCGCCGGGTCCCGAGAACGAACGCACCAGCCAGAAGGTCAGCAGCGCGAGCGACAGGATGATGGCGAAGAACACGACCTGGCGGTTCTCGAAGCGCGCGCCGCGCTTGCGCTCGATCCGGTCGAGCAGCGCGTCGGCGCCGAAATAAAGCCCGATCGCGATGAGCGTGAAGTAGACGATGTCCATGGCGCTCTCCTCAGCCGTGGGCCTGCACGCGCGCGCCGCGCCGCCGCAGCACGGCGCCGAAGGCGAGCACCAGGAACAGGGTGCCACCGATCACCGCGACGAGCCCGCCCAGCCCCATCACTCCCATGGCGACGATCTCCCCGGTGCTGCGCAGCGCCTCGGCCGCACCGGCGACCTTGCGCTGCACGCCGTAGCCGCCCGACCAGACCAGCCCGCCGACGTGCAGCAGTTGCCCGCCGGCGTACAGCCAGAGCTGCAGGCGCGCGAGCTTGGCACCCACCTCGCCGAAGCCCAGCCGCGGCAGCAGCCAGTAGGTCAGCCCCATGAAGGCAAGCGTCACGCCGACGATCGAGCCGTGGTAGTGGGCCGGGATCTTGACGTTGCTGGCGCTGATGGTGAGGCCGATCAGGCCGCCCGCGCCGAACAGGATGAGCGAGCTGAGCAGCGCGGCGCGCAGCATGCGCTGCTCAGGCGACGGCGCCGGCGCGCGCGCCAGCCCCAGCGCGGCGGCGAGCGCGAACGGCACGATCGCCAGCCCGCCGCCGAAGCGCATCAGCCAGGTCAGCATGCGGTGGTGCTCGACCGAGCCGACGTCGTAGGCGAGGTAGATCACCGGCGTCAGGAACACCGACACCAGGCCGATGCCGAACAGCAGCGCCGCCATGCGCGGCGTCAGCGGCAGCGGCGCGCCGCCGGCCTCCGCGAGCAGCAGCCAGGCGACGAACATCAGCAGCGTATAAGTGAACTGCAGCACGTGCCCGCCGCCCCAGAACGCGAGCTCGTAGTAGCCGCGCGCGTCGATGCCGCGCGGCACCGCCCACAGCGACCAGGCGAAGGCGAGCGCCGCCACGCCGGCCGACACGAGCGAGGTGTTGAGCCCGAAGCGCAGCGCGCCTGCCGCGTCCAGCCGCACGCCCACGCGCGGCACCGCGAGCATGCCGCGCGCCACCGCAGCCACGATGCCGGCGCCGAAAACGACCAGCCCGGCGAGGAACACCGGCTCGTCGAGCACCGGAACGTAGTTGCTCATCACCGGCCGCCCCGCCCCCGCGAACGGCGCGGTGGCCATCAGCGCCGTGCCCGCGAGCGCCAGGGCGAGCGCGGCCCAGCCCAGCGGCAGCGCGCGGGTGCCGCTGTTGAGCGTCCACAGCGCGCCCGCGAAAGCGAGAAACCACACCAGCACCGACAGGTCCACGTGCGCGACCAGCGCAACGTGGAAAAAATCGACCAGCGGGAACACGTCCTTCACCGCCGGGGCGCGCGACAGCACCAGCAGCACCGAGAGCACGCCCGCCGCGGCGAGCGACACCAGCGCGAGCAGCATCCAGCCGATCGCAAGCGTGCGCCGCCTGTCCGTGGGGAGTGGCAAGAAATAGGCGTTCATGACAGCACGATCCCGCCGCGATGCGGATCGTAGTCTATGCTCAGAACACGCCCGGCGCCGAGCGCGACGCCTTGCTCGCGCTCGGCGCCGCCGACCGTGACCCGCAGCCGGTGCGCGCCCGCGGGCACGGCGATGCGGCGGTAGATCGTCGAGGCGCCATCGCGCGCGAAACCCGAGGGCGGCACGCTCTCGTCGACCAGCACGCGCCCGTCGAGCGCGAGCGTGAAGCGCACCGGCGCGCGCCCGCGCGGACAATCGAGCGGCGCGCGCATGTTCGGCGCCAACCTGGCCAGCTCGGCCTCGCTGCGCGCGCGGCAGGGCGCGAGCCGCGCGCCCTCCGCCGTGAGGCTGAGCTGCAGCAGCGCCGAGCCCGGCGGCAGCGGCTCGACCGCAGGCCGGTGCGAGAACAGCACGATCAGCCCGCCGAACGCGGCGTAAAGCCCGACGCGGTAGTAAGGGGCGGCTTTGCGATTCAAAACAAGTCTCGCTCCGGGTTTCGAAGCCGTATCGACTGCTTGCCCACGTGAAAGCCAGGGCATGACACACAATCCGGTCGTCACCGCCGCCGCCAGCAGCCACAGCGCGGCGGCGGAGCCAGCGTACATCAGCGGGTGCGGGAACAGCAGGTACCAGTCGAAATCGAGCGTCGCCGGCACGCGCGTCGGATCGGCGCGCGCGAGCGAAGTCACCGGCGCGGCGAGCGCGGCGGCGAACAGCGTCGCCAGCGTGCCGAGCGCGAGCGCGCGCGGCGCGACGGTCTTGGGCAGCCCCATGCGCTGGACGTGGATCCACATCCCCGCCAGCAGCGCGAGCGGCAGCCCGATATGCAGGAAAACGAAGAGCGAAAACACCCGGTCGCCCATCGCCGCGCCGCCGACGAAGTTGTGCGCCATCGGCCCGGCGCCCAGCCGCAGAACGTCGAGCCACTCGGCCGCGGCCAGCGCCGAGTACTGCGCGCGCGCGTCCCACACCAGCCAGTAACCGACAATTCCGGAAGCGTAGAGCAGCCACAGCAGCGGCACGCCGGAGACCCAGAGGAAGGCGCGGTTGCGGCGCCAGTGCCCGAGCGCCCACTCGCGCGCCAGGTGGCCGAGCGTGACCACGACGAAGGCGTCGGCGGCGTAGCGGTGCACGCTGCGCAGCACGCCGCCCAGGTACCACTGCCCCTGCGACAGGCCCTCGACCGACTGGTAGGCGCCGCCGAGGCTGGTGTCGAAGAAGACGTAGAGATAGATCCCGCTTCCGGCCAGCACCCAGAACAGCAGGAAGCCGAGCGCGCCGAGGTTGCGCAGCGGGTTCGCTGCGACGCCGAAGATGCGATCGAGCGCGCGCACCCCCGTTA
>DAHVFK010000107.1 GCA_027317055.1 Betaproteobacteria bacterium
GGCAATGTACCAGGACGCGCTCAAGTACGTTCGGCGTCTTGCAGCCAACAAGGGCAATTTGCTGTTCGTCGCCACCAAGCGGCAGGCGCGCGAGATTATCCGCGAAGAGGCCATGCGCTGTGCCATGCCGTTCGTCGATCACCGCTGGCTCGGCGGAATGCTGACTAACTTCAAGACCGTCAAGCAGTCCATCAAGCGCTTGAGGGAAATGGAGCAAATGGCGCAAGACGGTACCTTCGAGCGAATGTCCAAGAAAGAAGCGCTGGGACTGCAGCGAGAGATGGAAAAACTGAACCGTTCCCTGGGCGGAATCAAGGATCTTGCGAGCCTACCCGACGCGATGTTCGTAATCGATGTGGGCTATCAGAAGGGCGCGATCGCGGAGGCGGTAAAGCTCGGCATCCCGGTCGTGGGCGTGGTCGATACCAACCATTCGCCAGAGGGCATCGACTACGTCATTCCGGGCAATGACGACTCTAGCCGCGCGATCAGGCTGTATGCGCGCGGAGTGGCCGATGCCGTCCTCGAGGGGCGTTCTCAATCCGTGGAAGAGATCGTTGAAGCGTCGCGCGACGAATTCGTCGAAGTGAACGACGAGGCGGGCGAGGATTGATGCGGGCGCAGCCCGTGGTCTGAAAAGGGGGCCGATGGCCCCTTTTTTCAACCTGGAACTCGAGTTCGACCAATCGGGGCTGGCTAGCCCCTGACAAGGAGCAGTCGGCAATGGCAGAGATTACGGCGGGCCTGGTGAAGCAGCTCCGGGAAATGACCGGGCTTGGCATGATGGAATGTAAGAAGGCGCTTAGCGAGACTGCGGGTGACGTGCAGAAAGCGGAGGAGCTTCTGCGGATAAAGAGCGGTGCCAAGGCGAGCAAGGCGGCGGGGCGAATCGCGGCGGAAGGCGTCGTTGGTGCATTTCTTTCCCCGGGCGCCCGTCTGGGTGCGCTGGTTGAGGTCAATTGCGAAACCGACTTTGTGGCGAAAAACGAGGATTTCTTGTCCTTCGCCAACCGCGTGGCAGAGTTGATCGCGAATGCCGATCCGGCGAACGTCGATACGCTGTCTTCTCTGGACCTCGATGGCGCCAAGGTGGAGGAGCGCAGGCAAAGCCTGGTGCAAAAGATCGGCGAGAACATCTCCATTCGCCGATTCGAACGCCTTCGGAGCGCGTCGCGCCTCGCGCTTTATCTGCACGGTGCCAAGATCGGCGTAATCGTCGATTACGACGGCCCGGAACAGGTCGGCAAGGATCTCGCAATGCACGTTGCGTTCGCCAAGCCTGCGTTTCTCGCCAAGGCTGACGTGCCGGCGAACGTGGTGGCACGTGAGCGCGAGATCCTTGCGGCGCGGGCCAAGGAATCGGGCAAGCCGGCTGAAATCGTGACCAGGATGGTCGAAGGCGGGGTGAACAAGTTCCTCGGTGAGATCGCCTTGCTCGGGCAGCCGTTTGTGAAGGACAACAAGCAAACCATCGAGAAGATGCTGGCCGCCAACAAGTCCAGAGTGCACGGATACAGATATATCGTCGTCGGCGAAGGAATCGAAAAGAAGACGAACGACTTTGCGGCGGAAGTCCAGGCGCAGGCGGGATTGGCGCGCTAGCCGGGCACAGCCACCGCGACGGAGATTCAAAGCCTTGGAACCCAAGTACAAACGCATACTGCTCAAGCTTTCCGGCGAAGCCCTAATGGGGAGCGACCCTTATGGCATTAATCGCCAGACGATTGAAGACATCGTCGCAGAGATCGCGCAGGTCGCGGGCATGGGCGTCGAAATCGGCGTCGTGATCGGCGGCGGCAATATCTTCCGCGGCGTGGCACCCGGTGCCTCAGGCATGGATCGCGCCACGGCTGACTACATGGGAATGCTTGCAACCGTCATGAATGCACTAGCATTGCAGGACGCCATGCGCCACGCCGGACTGGCAAGCCGGGTTCAGTCTGCATTGAACGTAGAGCAGATTGTCGAGCCCTACATTCGAGGCAAGGCGATTCGCTACCTGGAAGAGGGCAAAATCGTGATTTTCGCGGCGGGCACGGGGAACCCATTTTTCACCACCGACACCGCTGCAGCCCTGCGGGGAAGCGAGATGGGCGCCGAGATCGTAATCAAGGCGACCAAGGTCGACGGCGTGTACACCGCCGATCCGAAGAAGGATGCAGGGGCGACGCGATATGGCCGTATCAGCTTCGACGAGGCGATCGCCCGCAACCTCAAGGTAATGGACGCGACGGCACTCACACTTTGTCGCGACCAGAAGCTCCCGATCAACGTTTTTAGCATCTTCAAGAAAGGCGCATTGAAGCGAGTGGTTCTCGGCGATGACGAGGGCACGCTCGTGCACGTGTGAGTCTGCAAAGGAGGCCGACATGATTCCGGAACTCAAGAAGAGCACCGAGCAGAGGATGGGCAAGAGCATCGACGCGTTCAAGTCGGATTTGTCGAAGGTCCGAACCGGACGCGCGCATACCGGTATCCTAGATCACGTCATAATCGATTATTACGGTACGCCAACACCCTTGAACCAGGTGGCAAAGGTTACCCTGCTCGACGCACGCACGATCGGGGTCTCACCGTTCGAGAAGAAGATGGTGCAAGCGGTGGAAAAGGCGATTCGGGAATCCGATCTAGGGCTCAACCCCGCCGCCATGGGCGAGACGATCCGGGTCCCCATGCCTGCGCTTACCGAGGAGCGACGCAAGGAGCTCATCAAGGTGGTGCGCCATGAGGCAGAGAATGCCAGAGTCGCGGTGCGCAACTTGCGGCGCGACGCGAATCACGCACTCAAGGAAGCGCTCAAGAAGAAGGAAGTGTCGGAAAACGACGAGCGCCGCGCTCAGGACGAAGTGCAGAAGCTTACCGATCGCCATGTGACGGAGATCGATGCCCTCCTGCAACAGAAGGAAAGCGAACTGATGGCGGTATGAGGTTGCGATGAGCACACACGCGAGTTCGACCCGTGAAATTCCGGTCCACGGCAATCTGCCGCGACACATTGCCATGATCATGGACGGAAACGGTCGCTGGGCCAGGCAGCGCCATCTGCCGCGATTCGCGGGACACAAACGCGGCGTCGAGTCCGTGCGAGCAGTGGTCAAGGCGTGCGCCCAGCTTGGCGTGGAGTACCTTACCTTGTTCGCCTTCAGCTCCGAGAATTGGCGGCGCCCTCCCGATGAGGTTGCACTGCTGATGCAACTCTTGCATGGTGCTCTGAGCAACGAGGTCGAAAAGCTGCACCGCAATGGCATCCGCTTGAAATTGGTCGGCGATACGCAGCGATTCGGTCCGAAGATCCGGACTTTGATCGATCGTGGCGAGGCGCTGACGGCGAACAATACGGGCTTGACGCTGACCATCGCAGCGAATTACGGCGGTCGATGGGACATTCTCCAGGCCCTGTCAAAGCTACTGCGCGAGCGCCCAGATGTCGCATTGGGCCCGATACAGGAGGAGGCGGTTGCCCCGTATCTGGCGATGAGCTATGCGCCAGAGCCAGACCTGTTCATTCGTACGGGTGGGGAGCAGAGAGTGAGTAACTTCCTCTTGTGGCAGCTGGCCTACACGGAGCTGTATTTCACCGACACCCTTTGGCCGGACTTCGATGCGAACGCGTTGCAGGCCGCGATTGAATCTTATCGGCAGCGTGAGCGTCGCTACGGTCGCACCAGTGAGCAGCTTGGCGGGGGTGCCGCTTCCGGGTCGGAGCCAGCCACCGGAGCGGTGGCCTAAGCGGTTTGCTTTCAACCAGAATCCTGACATCGGTAGTACTTCTGGTCGCCATCGGCGCGGCACTCATCCTGTTGGGCCGAAACCAGTTCGCCGTGCTGGTGGCGCTACTGGTCTGCCTGGGCGCATTCGAGTGGGGCAAACTTTCCCACTTCGCGCCAGGTCAGGCAGCGCTGTACGCCGTGACGATGACGATCGCTTTTGCAGCCTCGTTGTGGATACTTGATTCAATCGACGAAGCTTGGGCCGCGCAGGAAACCCTATTCGGCGGCGCACTGCTGCTGTGGCTGGGCGCCGTGCCGGCCTGGTTGCGCGCCGGCGTGCGCGATCGTCCGAAGTGGTTGTTGCCGGTAGCCGGGGTCTGCGTCCTGCTGCCGGCGGCGCTGGCCATGGTCGTCATGCCACGCATGGATCTCCTGCTGGCGCTGGGCCTGGTGTGGGTCTCGGACACCGCTGCCTATTTCACGGGTCGGAAGCTCGGTCGGCACAAGCTCGCGCCCGGCATCAGTCCCGGAAAGACCTGGGAGGGCGTGGCCGGCGCTGCCTTGGCGACCGCGGCCTACGCTATTATTTGCGCGATACTGGTCCCGCAGCTTGCCGAGCGCGTGCGGGGTACAGTCTGGCTGGTGTATCTGGTGGGCGCCGAAGTGCTCTTGCTTGCAAGTGTTCTCGGTGACTTGTTTGAATCGGCGCTTAAACGGCAAGCGTCGGTCAAAGATAGCGGCTCACTGCTTCCCGGTCACGGGGGCGTGCTGGATCGGATAGATAGTGCGACAGCCGTGCTGCCGATTGCCGCGTTGCTACTGTATTGGATGACAAGGACGTGAGCGCCACTGAACCACGGGCGGGACGAAACCGACGCACCCTGGGGCTTACCGTCCTGGGCGCTACCGGATCTGTCGGGGCGAGCACACTCGATGTCGTCGCGCGCCATGGCGACAGATATTCTATATTCGCGTTAACCGCTCACCGGTCCGCAGATGCACTGCGCGAGCTGTGTGCCCGGCACCAGCCGCGCTACGCCGTTCTGTCGGGACTCGACGAGAGCCCGATTATCAGGAAGCGCTTCGCCGACGCAGGTTGCCGTTGCGAATTGCTGTTCGGCGCCAAGGCGCTCGGGGAGGTCGCCGCCGGCGTCGATTCGGACGTCGTGATGGCGGCCATCGTGGGTGCGGCGGGGCTCGCGCCGACACTTGCGGCCGCGGCCGCAGGAAAGCGTGTATTGCTCGCAAACAAGGAAGCGCTGGTCATGGCCGGCCCCCTTTTCATGAATGCGGTGCGCAACGCCGGCGCGGAATTGCTTCCGATCGACAGCGAGCACAATGCGGTGTTCCAGTGCCTGCCGCATGGAGTGCATGCAAGGCCCATGCTGGGGGCGGTACGGAGAATCCTGCTCACCGCTTCGGGCGGACCATTCCGCTCGGTTCCGCTCGACAGGCTCGGGGGAGTAACGCCGGACGAAGCGTGCGCTCATCCCAACTGGGTGATGGGACGCAAGATATCGGTCGATTCGGCTACCATGATGAACAAGGGGCTGGAAGTCATCGAGGCGCGCTGGCTGTTCGACATGGAACCGGAACGGATCGAAGTCGTCATCCATCCCCAGAGCATCGTCCATTCGCTGGTCGAATACGTGGACGGCTCGATGATCGCCCAGCTCTCGAACCCGGATATGCGGGTGCCGATCGCGCACGCGCTCGGATTCCCCGATCGGATCGATTCGGGAGCAAGCCCGCTCGATCTGGGTGCGATCGGCCAATTGTCTTTCGAGCGGCCCGATCTCGGCAGATTTCCGTGCCTGGCGCTCGCCTACGCGGCGCTGCGCGAGGGTGGCAGTGCTGCAGCAGTATTGAACGCGGCGAACGAGATCGCGGTCGAGGCTTTCCTGGCGGGGCGACTGCGCTTTACCCGAATCCCGGAGGTCATTGAGGCTGCGCTCGAGACGGTGGCAACGGGTTCCGCCGGCGACCTGGCCGGCGTCCTCGACGCGGATGCGCGCGGGCGTGCGGCCGCGGCGTCGACCGTCGCGCGGATGATGGGACGGGCCGCATGAACTTCCTGCACACCGTAGTCGCGTTCGTCGTGGCGCTTGGTATTCTCATCGTCGTGCACGAGTACGGCCACTACCTTGCGGCGCGGCTGTGCAACATCAAAGTCCTGCGGTTTTCGGTTGGCTTCGGCAGGCCGATCGCAACTTGGCGTCGTGGGCGCGACGGTACCGAGTGGACGATCGCCGCAGTGCCATTCGGCGGATACGTAAAGATGCTGGATGAGCGCGAGGGTTTCGTCGCGACGCAGGACCTGCCGCGGGCGTTCAACCGGCAGAACGTGTGGAAGCGCTTTCTGGTGGTTGTGGCGGGGCCCGTATTCAATTTCGTCTTTGCGGTGCTTGTGTATGCCGGCCTGTTCATGCATGGCCTGCCCGAAGTGCGCCCGGTCATCGCGCAGCCTCCTGCAGGTACGCTTGCTGCGCAAGCAGGATTTCGCGAGGGGGAGACGTTGCGGGCCATCGACGGCAAAGGCGTAAGAACGTGGGGAGAGGTCAGGTGGCGCGTGCTCGAGGCCGCCCTGCAGCACGAAGTGCTTTCGGTCGTGGCCGTCGATGAGCGCGAGCACATATCGGTACTGACACTCGATCTGCGCGCCGTTACGGACAAGGAAGTCGAGGGCGATCTTCTCGCGCGTCTGGGTCTGCAACTCTTCCGCCCGACGCTGGCGCCGGTGCTCGGAAGACTCGTCGCAGGTAGTCCTGCGGAACATGCCGGGCTTGCGCCCGGAGATCGAATCACTCGCGTGAACGGCGTTCTCGTCGAAACTTGGGAAGACCTGGTGCACGTGATTCGCGCCAGTCCCGATAAGGCCCTCAGGCTCGATGTCCTCCGTGGCGGCGCGACCCTCCGGCTCGAGGTGCGGCCGGAAGTAGTCGAGGCGAACGGCGAAAAGTTCGGGCGCATCGGCGCGGCACCTTATGTCCCTGCTGCTCATGCCGATCGCATGCTGGTACGGGTACATTATGGCCCATTGGAAAGCTTGCTCAAGGCGGCGGGAAAGACCTATGACATCGCCGTCTTCAGCCTGAGAATGATCGGGAAGATGTTGCTCGGCGAGGTGTCCTGGCGGCACCTGTCAGGGCCCGTGACGATCGCCGATTTCGCCGGGCAATCTGCGCAATTGGGATGGATTCCGTACGTCAATTTTCTCGCACTAATCAGCATCAGCCTCGGCGTTCTCAACCTGCTGCCGATCCCGCTGCTCGATGGTGGACACTTGATGTACTATACTGTCGAGATAATAAAAGGCAGCCCGGTTTCAGATCGTGCGATGGAACTCGGTCAGCGCGTTGGGCTGACGCTACTGCTGGTCATGATGGCCTTTGCGTTCTATAACGACCTGAATCGCCTGCTCTCCGGCTGATCGATGCGCAAAGGACTACTCCGCGCGCTCGGCTGCGGCCTGTTCGCGTTCGCGATGAGCGTTGCGGCGCAGACGTTCAGCCCATTCGTAATCAAGGATATCCGTCTCGAGGGGCTGCAGCGGACCGAGCCCGGGACGGTGTTCAGCTACCTCCCGGTCAAGGTGGGCGAAACCATGACCGAAGCGAAGGCGCAGCAGGCAGTGCGCGCGCTGTTCGCCACCGGGTTCTTCAAGGACGTGCGGCTGGAGGTTGACAAGGATGTTCTGGTGGTCGTCGTTGAAGAGCGTCCGGCGATCGCGCAAATCGACTTCTCCGGCGTCAAGGAATTCAGCACCGAAGCCTTAAAGAAGGTGCTGCGCGAGCAGGGGCTGGCCGAAGGACGCATCTTCGACCGCGCGGTGCTCGACAAAGCGGAGCAGGAGCTCAAGCGCCAGTACCTGTCGAAAGGGCGTTATGCGGCAGAGGTCCAGACCACGGTAACGCCTTTGGAGCGCAATCGCGTTGGGATAAATATTGCGGTCACCGAAGGCGATGTCGCGAAGATCCGATCGATCAATATCGTCGGCACGCACGCGTTTCCGGAGAAGGAGCTGCTCGGGCTTTTCGTCCTTCGGACCCCGGGATGGCTCACTTGGTACACCAAGAACGATCAGTATTCCCGCCAGCGTCTGGCGGGCGACCTGGAAACGCTGCGCTCCTTCTATCTGGATCGCGGCTATCTGGATTTCAACATTGATTCCACCCAGGTATCGATTACGCCCGACAAGCGGGACATTTACATCACGGTGAATGTCACGGAGGGAGAGAAATACACGGTCTCCGACGTGAAGCTGGCCGGGCAAATGCTCGTACCAGAGGCCGAATTGAGAAAGCTCGTCAAGATCAAGCCGGGTGACGTCTTTTCGCGCGCGAAGCTGAACGAGACAACGAAGGCGATCTCCGAACGGTTAGGCAACGATGGATACGCGTTCGCGAACGCGAATGCCGTGCCCCAGATCGACAAGACAAAACGCACCGTCGCATTTACGATTCTGATCGACCCCGGCAGGCGAGTCTACGTGCGCAGGATACTGGTGAGCGGCAACACGAGGACGCGCGACGAAGTGGTGCGGCGCGAGATGCGGCAGCTCGAGGGAGCCTACTACGATGCGGCCAAGATCCAGCTTTCGCGCCGACGCATCGACCGGACGGGATACTTTTCGGATGTCACGGTAAACACCGAGCCCGTGGAGGGCAGGTCCGACCAGGTGGACGTCGATTTTACGGTGCAGGAGAAGCCCACCGGAGCGCTGCTGCTCGGAGCGGGATTTTCGAGCGTCGACAAGCTCATTATTTCCGCTTCGATCACGCAGCCCAACGTATTCGGCAGCGGCAAATACCTTTCCTTGCAACTGAACAGCGGCAGCGTGAACAAGATCTACTCGCTGTCGTACGTCGATCCCTACTATACGGTCGACGGCATCAGTCAGGGGTTCGATATCTACAAGCGCGACGTGAACGCTTCAACGCTTCTTGTCGGCGCCTACCAGACCAAGACGATCGGCGCGGGAGTCAAGTTCGGATATCCGCTGAGCGAAACTGATTCAGTCAGCCTGGGCTTCAACGCGGAGGACGTGAAGCTGACCACTTATTCCAACAGTCCGTTTGTGTACACCGATTTTGCCAACAAGTTCGGCGACAAATACACCTACGGGGCAACGACCTTGGGCTGGGCGCACGATACTCGCGACAGCGTAATCATTCCAACCTCGGGCGTGCTTTCGCGCGCGAGCCTCGAAGTGGGCGCCGGGGACCTGGAGTACTACAAGCTCAGCTTTGCGAATCAATGGTTGAAGCCGCTCAGCCGCCAATACACGTTGCGCCTGGCGGGGACGCTGGGCTACGGGGGTGGAATCGGAAACAAGCCGCTGCCTTTCTTCAAGAACTACTACGCTGGCGGGCCCGATACGGTTAGAGGGTACGCGACGTACTCGCTCGGTCCGAGGGATCCTCTCAACAACGCCCTCGGGGGCAGTCGCGAGGTGCTAGCCACCGCCGAGATTCTGTTCCCGATGCCTGGCGCCGCGAACGACAAATCGCTACGACTGAGCGCGTTTGTCGACGGCGGGCAAGTCTACGGG
>DAHVFK010000108.1 GCA_027317055.1 Betaproteobacteria bacterium
TCTGCTGGCGCAGCTTCTCGATCTCTTCCTTGATGTGCTGGCTGCCGGCGACCTGGGCTTTTTCGGCGTTCCAGATCTCCTCCAGGTCCGAGTACTCCTTCTCCAGCTTTGCGATCTCGGCCTTGATCAGCGCGAAGCGTTTGCGCGAGGACTCGTCCCTTTCCTTCTTCACCGCCTCGCGCTCGATGCGAAGCTGGATCAGCCGGCGGTCGAGCCGGTCCATCGACTCGGGCTTGGAGTCGATCTCCATCTTGATGCGCGCCGCGGCCTCGTCGATCAGGTCGATCGCCTTGTCGGGCAGGAAGCGGTCGGTGATGTAGCGCTGCGACAGCTCCGCCGCGGCGACGATCGCCGGGTCGGTGATCTCGACGCCGTGGTGCAGCTCGTACTTCTCCTGCAGGCCGCGCAGGATCGCGATCGTCGCCTCGACCGTCGGCTCGCCCACCAGCACCTTCTGGAAGCGGCGCTCGAGCGCGGCGTCTTTCTCGATGTACTTGCGGTACTCGTTGAGAGTGGTCGCGCCGACGCAGTGCAGCTCGCCGCGGGCGAGCGCCGGCTTGAGCATGTTGCCGGCGTCGATCGCGCCTTCCGCCTTCCCTGCGCCGACCATGGTGTGCAGCTCGTCGATGAAGACGATGGTATTGCCTTCGTCCTGCGCCAGCTCCTTGAGCACCGCCTTGAGACGCTCCTCGAACTCGCCGCGGTACTTGGCGCCCGCCAGCAGCGAGGCCATGTCGAGCACCAGTACGCGCTTGTTCTTCAGCGTCTCGGGCACCTCGCCGTTGACGATGCGCTGCGCGAGCCCCTCGACGATCGCGGTCTTGCCCACGCCCGGCTCGCCGATCAGCACCGGGTTGTTCTTGGTGCGTCGCTGCAGGATCTGGATCGTGCGCCGGATCTCGTCGTCGCGCCCGATCACCGGGTCCAGCTTGCCCTGGCGCGCGCGCTCGGTCAGATCGAGGGTGTACTTCGCGAGCGCCTGGCGCTGCGACTCGTCGGCCTGGCCGCTGACGCTGGCGCCGCCCCTGACCTGCTCGATCGCCTTCTCCAGCGCGGCCTTGGTGACGCCCGCCTGTTTGAGCATCCGGCCGGTTTCCCCCTTGTCGCCGACCGCAGCAATGAGGAACATCTCGGAGGCGATGTACTGGTCGCCGCGCTTCTGCGCTTCCTTGTCGGCGACGTTGAGCAGCGCTGTCAGCTCGCGCGAGAGGTGCACTTCGCCCGGCGTGCCCTCGACTTTCGGCAGCCGCCCGAGCCCCTGGGCCAGCGCCTGCTTGAGGGCGTTCGGGTTGCCGCCCGCCTTGGCGACCAGCGCCGAGGCGCCGCCATCCTCCTGCTCGAGCAGGGCGAGCAGCAGGTGCTGCGGCTCGATGTACTGGTGATCCTGGCCGAGTGCCCGGCTCTGAGCGTCCGCCAGGGCTTCCTGCAGCTTGGTGGTGAACTTGTCGAAGCGCATCGCCTTGATCCCGTTGAGAAACCTGAACTGCAAATGGGGCCTTTGTGCGCGGATTCAAGCGCTGCGCCGAGGCCGGGGTTGCGTAGGCTCAAACCCACCCCAATGTAGTCCATCCAGCGCAAAGAGACCGATCGCCGATGCAAAAACACACCCAAGTCAACATCGCCTATCTGATCTTCGCTTTCTTCGCCATCATGTTGGTGCAGCAGTGGTGGCACCAGGTGCAGACAGTCGAAGTGGTGCCCTACAGCCAGTTCGAGAAGCTGCTGCAGGAAAGCAAGATCTCGGAAGTGGTGGTCTCGGACCAGACCATCACCGGCACGCTGAAGTCGCCCCAGGGCGGCAAGAGCACCGTGGTGGCGAACATCGTGCAGCCCCAGCTCGCCGACCGGCTGTCGAAGTACGACGTCAAGTTCACCCGCGTATACCAGAGCACCTTCCTGCGCGACCTATTGTCGTGGGTCGTGCCGGCGCTGGTGTTCTTCGGCGTCTGGTTCTTCCTCGTGCGGCGCTTCGCCAGCCAGCAGGGCATGGGCGGCTTCATGAACATCGGCAAGAGCCGGGCCAAGGTGTACGTCGAGAGCAAGACCGGCGTGAGCTTCGCCGACGTCGCGGGCGTCGACGAGGCCAAGGCCGAGCTGCAGGAGGTGGTCGAGTTCCTCAAGAACCCCGAGCGCTACGGCAGGCTCGGCGCGCGCATCCCAAAGGGCATCCTGTTGATCGGCCCGCCCGGGACCGGCAAGACTCTGCTCGCGCGCGCGGTCGCGGGCGAAGCGGGCGTTTCGTTCTTCTCGATTTCGGGCTCAGAGTTCGTCGAGATGTTCGTCGGCGTGGGCGCGGCGCGCGTGCGCGACCTGTTCGAGCAGGCGCGGCAGAAAGCGCCGGCGATCATCTTCATCGACGAGCTCGACGCGCTGGGCCGGGCGCGGGGATCGGGCATGATGGGCGGGCACGACGAGAAGGAGCAAACGCTCAACCAGCTGCTCTCGGAGCTCGACGGATTCGACCCGAGCATCGGTCTGGTGCTGCTCGCGGCCACCAACCGGCCCGAGATCCTCGACCCGGCGCAGCTGCGGGCCGGACGCTTCGACCGCCAGGTGCTGGTCGACCGGCCCGAGAAAATCGGCCGGCTGCAGATCCTGCGGGTGCACGCGAAAAAGATCCATCTCGCCGAGGGCGTCGAGCTGGAGCAGGTCGCTGCGCTCACGCCCGGATTTTCCGGCGCCGACCTCGCCAACCTGATCAACGAGGCGGCGCTGCTCGCCACCCGCCGCGGCGCGGACTCGGTGACGTTGAACGACTTCACCCAGGCCGTCGAGCGCATCGTCGCCGGCCTGGAGAAAAGGAGCCGCGTGCTGAACGAGAGCGAGCGGCGAACCGTCGCCTACCACGAGATGGGACACGCCCTGGTCGCAATGTCGCTGCCGGGCAGTGACCCGGTGCACAAGATATCGATCATCCCGCGCGGCATCGGCGCGCTCGGCTACACCATCCAGCGGCCGACCGAGGACCGCTTCCTGATGACGCGCGAGGAGCTGGAAAACAAGATGACCGTGCTGCTCGGCGGCCGCGGCGCGGAAACGGTGGTGTTCGGCCACCTCTCGACCGGCGCCGCCGACGACCTCGCCAAGGTGACCGGTATCGCGCGCAGCATGGCGCTGCGCTACGGCATGGTCGAGAAGCTCGGCTACGTCTCCTTCGACGATGAACGGCCGAACCTGCTCGGCGTCCCGATGGCGCAGGCGCGGGAATACAGCGAGGACACCGCGCGCGAGATCGACATCGCGGTACGCGACATCGTCCATTCCGCGTTCGATCGGGCGGTCGTAATTCTGACCCGCGAACGCGACGTCCTCGAGCGCGGCGCCAAGCTGCTGCTGGAGAAGGAAACGCTCGCCGAGCCCGAGCTGGCCGAGCTCAAGGCAGCCGTGCGTCCCGCCTAGCCCGCGCCGTTCAGGATTCCGAACTCGGCTTTCAGCCGCGCGTAGAACATGTGCGCGCCCTCCCCCTGCGCCAGTTCGAGCAGGCGCTGCGCATCGTCGTCCGAAACGATGAATTCCACCACCACAGTGAGGTCGCCGGCCAACTCGAAGAAGTGCTGCTCGTGCAGCACGCCGTGGCGCCCATAGCCGGCAATGGCGCGAAACGCGGAGCCGCCGTGGATGCCCATTGCCTTCGCCTTCTCCAGCAGCCACTCGTACAGCAGCACACCGTGGTGGCGCCGGTTCTCGTGCATGTAAAAGCGCAGCGAAGTGCCGTGCATGTCGCCCTCCGTCCCCAACGCTAGATACGAAACAGCACGCGCGCCGTGGCGATGCCCGCAAACGTCATCAGGATCGAGCCCGCCACGTGGCCGCCGATCAGCAGCGCTCCCCAGCCGAACTGCTGGCGCGCCAGCAACGTGGTCGCCTCGGCGGAGAAGGTCGAAAAGGTCGTCAGCCCGCCCAGAAAGCCGGTGCTCACGAACAGCCTCGCTTCGGGCGACAGCGCCTCGTAGCGCGTGAAAACGCCCAGGGCGAGACCCATCAGATAGCCGCCGAGCATGTTGGCGGCGAAGGTGCCAAGCGGCACGGTGGGAAATACGGGATTTAGGACAATGCCGAGCAGCCAGCGAAGCCACGCTCCCGCCGCGGCGCCGACCGCAACTGCCAGTGTTCCTAGGAATGTCACGCGCACACCTCCGACTAGCCGTAGCGTTTCGGTTCTTTCTTCTCCGTCCATCGATCGGCGGCCGCGTCGTCGCTCGCGCGCGCTTCGACCCAGCGCGTGCCTTCGGCGGTCTGCTCCTTCTTCCAGAACGGCGCGCGGGTCTTGAGGTAGTCCATGATGAACTCGCAGGCCGCGAAGGCGTCGGCGCGGTGCGCGCTCGCCACCGCGACCAGCACGATCTGGTCGGTGGGCTTGAGCTCGCCGAGGCGGTGAATGACGGTGCAGTCCATCACCCGCCAGCGGGACTTCGCCTCGTCGACAATCTTGCCGATCTCGCGCTCGGTCATGCCGGCGTAGTGCTCCAGCGTCATCGGTATCTCGCGCACCACGCCGACGAAGCTCGCCACCGCGCCGACCCTGGGGTCGCGCGACAACGCACGCATTTCTGCGCCGGCGTCGAAATCCTCCCGCTGCACCGCGATCTTCATCGCTAGCCCCCCGTCACCGGCGGGAAGAACGCGACCTCGTCGCCGGCCTTGACCGGGGCGGCCGGCTGCGCCATTTCCTGGTTGAGCGCCATGCGCACCAGGGCCTTGCCGGAAAATACTCTTTCGTAGTTTCCACCGCGCGACTTCAGGTGCTCGCGTAATTCGGCGAGCGTGGTGACGCCGGCGGGCAGCTCGATCTCCTCGCCGGCGGTGCCGAGCTGCTCGCGCAGCCCGGCGAAGAACAGCAGCTTGACCATCACCCGTAGAGCTCCGAAAACGGCAGGAAACGGACATGCGCGCCCTTCGCGATCGGGTGGTTCGGCGGGTTGTCGACCAGGCCGTCGGCCCAGGCCGTCGAGGTGAGCACCGCCGAATCCTGCGTCGGGTACAGGTCAAGGCCGCCCTGCGAGTTCCATTTTACGCGCAGGAACTCGCGCCGCGAATCCGGCTTGACCCAGTCGAAGTCGGCGCGCGCGTCGATTGCGCGCGGCGCGACCTCGGCAAGGCCCTGCGTCTTGCGCAGGAACGGCCGCACGAAGAGCAGAAATGTCACGAAGCTCGACACCGGGTTGCCGGGCAGGCCGATGAAGGCGGCTTCGCCGACCTTGCCGAAGGCGAGCGGCCGCCCCGGCTTCATCGCGATCTTCCACATCAGGAGCGACCCTTCCGCCTCCACCGCGGGCCGTACGTGATCCTCCTCGCCGACCGACACGCCGCCGGAGGTGACAATGATGTCGGCCTGCGCCGCCGCGCGCCGCAGCACGTCGCGCGTGGCCTCCAGGCTGTCGGGGACGATGCCGAAATCGCGCACCTCGCAGTCGAAGGTCTGCGCCAATCCGTTGAGCGTGAAGCGGTTGGAGTTGTAGATTCGCCCCGGCGGCAGCGGATCGCCCGGCATCACCAGCTCATCGCCGGTGAAGAACAGCGCCATGCGCACCCGGCGCCGAACCGGCAGCGACTTGATCCCCACCGAGGCCGCGAGCCCGGTGTCCTGCGGCCGCAGCCTGATGCCCGCCGCCAGCACCTCGCCTCCGGCGCGGATGTCGCTGCCGCGGCGCCTGATCCATTCTTCCGGCTGCGGGACCTTCTTCACAATCACGTGCTCGCCGTCCGTGGCGCAGAACTCCTGCATCACGATCGCGTCCGCACCCGGCGGGATCGGCGCGCCGGTGAAAATGCGCGCCGCGGTGCCGGGCGCGAGCGGCTTGCCCACCGCGCCGGCGGGAATGCGCTGCGCGACGCGCAGGCGCGCCCCGGGCGCGCTCACGTCGGCCAGGCGCAGCGCGTAGCCGTCCATCGCGCTGTTGTCCATCGGCGGCACGTCCATGGTCGACGCCTGCGCGCGCGCCAGCACCCGGCCGGTCGCCTCGAGCGTCGGCACCTGCTCGACCTCGTCCACCGGACGCGCACCCGCGAGCAGCACCTCGAGCGCCTCGTCCACCGACAGCAGTCCTTTGCCGTTCATCCGAGCTCCATCTCCTTCAGCACGAATGCCGCGATCCCGTCGGCGTCGTTCAGGTCGAGCAGCGGCAGGCGCGTTTCCACCTTGGCGTCGCTCGCCACCGCCACGATATGCGGATCGTTCGGGTGCAGCAGCGCCTCGCCGGTCTCGGCGCGCCACACCTCGAGCTTCGGGATCGGCGCGAACTTGAAGCCCTCGACCAGCAGCAGGTCGCAGGGCGACAGGTGTTTGACCTGGTCCTCGAACGACGGTTCGGGCCCGCCGCGCAGCTCGTGCATCAACACCCAGCGCCGCGACGAAGTCACCAGCACCTCGCCCGCCCCGGCGTGGCGATGACGGTAGGAATCCTTGCCCGGCTGATCGATGTCGAAGGTGTGGTGCGCGTGCTTGATGAGCGAAACGCGCAATCCGCGCTGGGTCAGGCGCGGAATGAGCTGCTCGATCAACGTCGTCTTGCCGCTGCCGGAATAGCCTGCGAAGCCGAATACCTTCATGCCTGCCCTCTGCCCCTCGCGGGCGGAGCGCACATTCTAGCCGGATTGGAGCGCGATCCGCCCGTCGTCCAGGCGCAGCCGTGTGAAACCGGCGAGGCCGATGATCTCCTGGTCGTGGCAGGCGACGATCACCGTGCGGCGCTCGTCGCGCAGCTGCGCCAGCAGCGCGAGCGTCTGCGCACGGCCGTCGCGGTCGAGGTTGCTGGTCGGCTCGTCGAGCAGCAGCAGCTCGGGCTCCAGCGCTCGCGCGCGCGCGAGCGCCGCGCGTTGCTTCTCCCCGCCCGAAAGCTTGGCCGGCGGCGTGGCGCGCCGCGGCTCCAGCCCCGCCCAGGCGATTGCTTCATCCACCCGTCGCGCCCGCTCGGCGGCGGGCACACCGCGGCATCTCAGCCCGTACTCGAGGTTGTGGCGCAGGCTGGTATGAAACAGGTAGGGGTGCTGGTGCACGTACACGATCGAGCGGCGCAGGCGCTCCGGATACGAGGTGAAGGCCGCCGGCGCGCCGCGGAAATCCATCCCGCCGCCCGCCTCCCGGTCCAGCCCCGCGAGGATGCGCATCAGCGAGGTCTTGCCCGAACCGTTCGGTCCGACCAGCACGTAGGCGCCGCCCTCGTCGACCGACAGCCGGTCGATCTCGAACAACACGCGCGTACCGAAGACTTTGCGCACCCCGCGCAGCGCGAGCAGCGGCGCGCTCATCTGAGCCCGCCCTGGCCCTGCAGCAGCGCGAGCAGCACGTTCACCCCCAGTGCCACCACCATCAGTACGAAACCGAGCGCGATGCCCTGCGCGAAGTCGCCCTTGGTGGTCTCCAGAGCGATCGCGGTCGGGATGTTGCGCGTCAGGCCGGCGATGTTGCCGCCGACCATGATCGCGCAGCCGACCTCGGAGATGGCCCGCCCGAAGCCGTTCACCACGGCGGCGAGGATGCCGAAGCGCACTTCCCGCAGCGTGGTGAGCGAGGCGGCGAACCGGCCGGCGCCGAGGCAGCGCGCGGTCTCGTACACGCGCGGGTCCGCGCCCTGAACCGCCGCAATGGTGAACACCACCAGGATCGGGAAGGCGATCACCATGTACCCGACCATGATCGCCCAGGGCGTGAACAACAGGTCGAACGAGCCCAGCGGACCGCGGCGCGACAGCAGCAGGTAGATCACCAGTCCGATGACCACGGTCGGGAACGACAGCAGCGCCTGCACCAGCACCACCGCCGCGCGCTGGCCCGGGAAGCGCTTCTTCGCCAGCAGGAATCCGAGCGCAATGGAAGGCGCGGCGACCAGCGCAATCGCCGCGACCGAGACCCAGAGCGAGAGCCAGATGATCTGCCACAGCTCCGGGTCGCCGCCGAACAGAAGGGCGAAGGCCTGCCGTGTCGGCTCCAGAAGATCCAAGCGATGAAGCTTAGTGCGGCGGATGCCCGTAGTCGGGGTGGAAGAGCTGTGCGCCCCTGAAGCGATAGCCGCCGATCGCCTTCTGCCCCGTGCGCGAGGTCATCCACTTGATGAAGGTCATCGCGCCCTTGTAGTTGATCTTCGGGTAGCGCTTGGGATTGACCGCGATCACGCCGTAGGGGTTGAGCAGCTTCTTGTCGCCCTGCACCAGGATCTCGAGCCCGGTCTTGGCGGCGTAGGTGGTGTAGGTGGCGCGGTCGGACAGCGTGTAGGCCTGCTTCTCGCCGGCCACCGTCAGCGTCGCCCCCATACCCTGGCCGACCGCGAGGTAATGCGGACCGCCCGGCTTGATGCCGATCGCCTTCCAGTACGCGAGCTCCTTCTTGTTGGTGCCGGAGTCGTCGCCGCGCGAGACGAAGGTCGCGCCCGAGGCGTAGATCTTCTTCAGCGCCGCGAGCGGGTCGTGCATGCCCTTGAGGCCAGCCGGGTCGGAGGCCGGGCCGACGATCACGAAATCGTTGTACATCACGTCGCGCCGGTTGACGCCGTAGCCCGCGGCGACGAACTTGTTCTCGGCCGGGCGCGCGTGCACCAGCACCACGTCCACGTCGCCGTTCTGCCCCAGCTTGAGCGCGGCACCGGTACCGACCGCGGTGTAGTGGATCTTGCAGCCGCAATCGGCCTCGAACTTCGGCAGTAGGACCTGCAGCAGCCCTGAGTTGTCGGTGCTGGTGGTGGTCGCCATCTTGATGTCCTTGGCGAATGCGGATGCGGCGCAAAAGGCGAGCGCGGCGGCGGCGAGACGGACGGCGAACCCTGGTTTCATCCCCAACTCCTCCTGTTCATATATGCGAAAATTTGCATCAAGATGCGGGTTATCATAGGGGTGAAACGGATTTAGCCAAATATGCAGACTTCCGCATAATTATGCGCCTGGTGCCCGAGATCGGCTGGCGGCGGGCGGGCCAGGACGGGGCCCGGCTCGACGCGCGCCTGCTTCCGCTGCTGCGCGAGATCGCGCGGCGCGCGACGCTGCGCGCGGCCGCGGCGCAGCTGGGCATTTCGTACCGCTCGGCCTGGGACATGCTCCTCGCGCAATCCGAGGCCGCGGGCGGAACGCTGGTAACGCTTGAGCAGGGACGCGGCGCCAAGCTCACACCGCTGGCGGAGCGGCTGCTTGCGGCCGACGAAGCCGCGCGTAGTCAGCTCTTGCGCCTGGAGCCGGGGCTCGCGGTGGTACTCGCGGCAGGCGAGCGCGGTGCCAAGGGGCGCGCATTGCGCGTGACGGCCAGCCACGATC
>DAHVFK010000109.1 GCA_027317055.1 Betaproteobacteria bacterium
GGCTCGCGGTGGCCGTCGCCCCCGATTTGTGGACCGCTCGCTTCACGCAGGCGCCGGAGGTGCTCGCTTCGGCCGCGCTCTACTTTCGCTGGGCAGGCCCCTGCTATGGGCTGTTCGGACTGGGGCTTTGTCTTTATTTCTCGTCCCTCGCCGCCGGCAAGGTGGGCGGCCCGGTGCTCGCGGGGACGCTGAGGCTGGTCCTGATCGCGCTCGGCGGCTGGATTCTCGCCGCCGCCCATGCGCCGTCGTGGACCATATTCGCGCTCGTCGCGCTCGGGATGGCCGCCTACGGGATCGCGTCGGTCGTCGCGGTGCGCTACACGATCTGGGGCATCGACCGATGAGCGGACTGCTCGCTCATTGCCACAGCTCGACCGCCTCGCCGCGCGCGCGCATGCGCTCGGCCTTGGCCTGCAGGAAGCGCTGGAACGAGGGCTGCTTCAGGTAGGCGCCGGAGGAGACGTAGTCGAACGAACCGGCGAGGTGGAACGGCCGCAGGTAGGCCTCGATGCGGAACACCTCGCGCCCGCGCGGGTCGAAGAAGACGATGCTGGGGGTGTAGGTGATCTTCAGCAATCTTGCGAATTCGGATGCGGGGACGGATTTTCCATCCGGGGTGATGATCTTTTCATTCTGCAACAGCGAGACGCGCGCCACATCGAACTTCGCCAGCTGCGCCTTGACCTCGGACCGCTGGAAGCCTTCGCGGTGCAGCTCGTCGCAGCCGGCGCAGTAGGGCGTCTCGAACACGACCGCGAGCGGCTTCGCGCCTTTGCCGCGGCGCAGGTAGAGCGGCGGGCGCATGAAGAACGGCTCGTCGTGCAGCGTCGCGCTCGCCGCGTCCTTGAGCGCGGTTTGCAGGTACTCGCCGAGCGGAACCTTGTTCTCCATGCGGCCGTCGACCCAGTCGAGCACGGCCTCGAAGCGGTGCGGCGGGTAGTAGCCGTTCAGGCGCGCGATCACCTTTCCGCGCTCGTCGAGAAAGAGCAGGGTGGGGGTGAACTGGACCTTGAGGAAGGCGGCGAAATCCTTCTCGCGCCTGACCTGGCCGTCGGTCCAGGTCACGTCGCGGTCGCCCCAGATGTTGATCGCGATCGCGCTTAGGTGCTTCTTCGTCTTCTCGACGATGCGCGGTTGGCTGAAGTTGGTCTTCATCAGCGCCGCGCAGTACGGGCAGCCGTCCTGGCCGAAGTAGAGCATCACCCGCTTGTGCTCGCGCGCGGCGTCGGCCACGTCCTCGCGCAGGTCGAGGAAGCTCTGGCTGAACCACTCGGGAATCTCGATTGCGTGCGGAGCGACGACCTGCGCGCGCGCCGGGAGGGCGGCGAAACAGAGCGCGAAAAGAAGGGCGCGGAGCATGCGGCCAGTATAGTGTGACAATCGTTGGACCACGCCATGCTGCGCCTGTTCTTCGCTTTGAACGCCCGCCTCGCGCACCAGCGCGGGCGCGCGGCGCTGTCGGTCGCGGGGATCGCGCTCGGGGTGGCGCTCGGCTTCGGCGTGCAGCTGGTGAACCGCGCCGCGGTGAACGAGCTGGCCGCCGCGGTGCGCGCGGTGGCAGGCACCGCCGACCTCGAGGTACGCGGCGGGCGCGCCGGCTTTCCCGATGCGCTGTACGCGCGGATCGCGCGCCTGCCCGGGGTTGCGCTCGCCAGCCCCGCCGTCGACCTGCGCGCCGGGGTGGCCGGCACCGAGCGAAGTCTGCGCGTGCTCGGGGTTGACGTGCTGCGCGCGGCACGCATGCATCCGCAGCTTTTCGCCGCGCTGCCGCAGGGCGACCGCTTCGCGCTGCTGGAGCCCGACCGGGTGCTGCTCTCGGCCGGTGCGGCGCGCGCGCTGGGCCTGGCGCGCGGCGGGCGGCTCGCGCTGGTGGTGGGCCTTTCGCGCGTCGAGCTGCACGTGGCGGGCGTGCTGCCGGCGGCGGCGCTGCCGGGTGAGGTCGCGCTCACCGACGTCGCCACCGCGCAGTGGCGCCTGGCGAGCCTGGGCGAGTTGAACCGCGTGGACCTTCGGCTCGCGCAAGGCGTCAACCGCGCCGCGATGCGCGAACGAATTGCCGCGCTGCTGCCGGCGGGCACCTATGTGGCGCCGGTGGAGACCGCGGCGGCCGAGAGCGCCGACCCGTCGCGTGCCTACCGCGTCAATATGAACGTGCTCGCGCTGGTGGCGCTTTTCACCGGCGGGTTCCTGGTGTTCTCGGCCCAGGCGCTCGAAGTCGCGCGCCGGCGCGGCGAGCACGCGCTGCTGCGCGTGCTGGGGCTGCCGCGGCGCGGCATCGCGCGCCTGGTGCTGATCGAGGCGGGGGCGGTGGGGCTGGTGGGCAGCGCGCTCGGGCTCGCGCTCGGCTGGGGGCTGGCCAAGCTCGCGCTGCGCTTCACCGGCGCGGATCTCGGCGCCGGGTACTTCCGCGGCGTGTCGCCCGAGCTCGCGTTCGACGCGCGCACCGCGCTCGCCTATCTTGCCGCCGGCAGCGCGATCGCGCTCGCCGGCGCGGCGCTGCCGGCGCTCGACGCGGCGCGCCGCCCGCCCGCGCGGGCGCTGAAAGCGGGCGACGAGCAGGCGATGTTCGGGTCGCTGGTATCGGCCTGGCCGGGCCTCGCGCTGCTCGCGGCCGGCGCGGGCATGACGCAGCTCGGGCCGGTCGGCGGGCTGCCGGTGTTCGGCTACGCCGCGATCGCCTGCGTGCTGCTGGGCGGGATCGCGCTCATGCCGCGCCTCGCTCAAGGCGTGTTCGAGCGGCTGCCGCCGCCGCGGCGCGTGCCGGCCGCGCTCGCGCTCGAGCAGCTGCGCGGCGCGCCGGGGCAGGCGATGGTGAGCCTGGCGGCGATCGTCGCCAGCTTCTCGCTCATGGTGGCAATGGCGATCATGGTGGCCTCGTTTCGCGAGTCGGTAAGCGACTGGCTCGACCGCGTGCTGCCGGCGGACTTCTACTTCCGCACCACCCAGAGCGGCGACACCGCCTTTCTCGATCCGGCGTTCGAGCGCGAGGTGCTGGCGCTGCCGCAGATCGCGCGCGCCGAGTTCATGCGCACCACCCGCGTCGCGCTCGATGCGAGCCGCCCGCCGGTGTCGCTGCTCGCGCGCGACCTGCCGCAGGCCGGGGTGGTGACGACCTACCCGCTGGTCGGCCCGAGCTATCAGCCGAAGGCAGGCGACCCGCCGCCGGCCTGGGTCAACGAGGCGGTGGAGTCGATCTACGGCTACACCCCGGGCAAGCGGATCGGCCTGCCGCTCGCAGGCGCGCGCCACGCCTTCGTCGTCGCCGGCGTGTGGCGCGACTACGCGCGCCAGCAGGGCGCGATCATCATCGACCGCGCCGAGTACGCGAAGCTTACCGGCGATGCGCGCGCCAACGACGCCGCGCTGTGGGTCGCGCCCGGGGCGAAGGTCGAAAGCGCGATCGAGGCCGTGCGCGCGCTGCCCGGCGGGGAACAGCTCGAGATCTCCACCCCGGGCGAGATCCGCCGCGCGTCGCTGCGGATATTCGATCGCAGCTTCGCCATCACCTACGCGATCGAGGCGGTGGCGGTGCTGGTGGGCATGTTCGGCCTGTCCTCGAGCCTGGGCGCGATCGTGCTCGCGCGCCGGCGAGAGTTCGGCATGCTGCGGCACCTGGGCATGACGCGCGGCCAAATCGGCGCCATGCTCGCCGCCGAGGGCGGCCTGCTCGCGCTGCTCGGCGCCGCCGCCGGGATGCTGGTCGGATTCGCGATCGGCGAGATCCTGATCCACGTCGTCAACCGCCAGTCGTTCAACTGGGGCATGGAGACCCATCTCCCGTATGGCATGCTCGCCTCGCTGACCGCGGTCCTGATCGGGCTCGCCGCGCTCACCGCGTACCTATCCGGGCGCGAGGCGATGGGAATCGGCGCCGTGCGCGCCGTGCGGGAGGACTGGTGAAGCGCAGGGATTTCATCGCCGGTTTGGGATTGGGTTTTTTCATCAAGAATTCTCTTTCTTCGGAAATCGAGTTTCCACAAGTCCTCCCCAATCGTTCCCTACATTTCCCCCGCGACCACGGCGCGCACCCGGACTTCCGCACCGAGTGGTGGTATGCGACCGGCTGGCTCGCCACCGAATCAAACCAGCCGCTCGGCTTCCAGGTGACGTTCTTCCGTTCGCGCCTGCCGTTCGCGACCGACAACCCGAGCGCCCTCACCCCGCGCCAGATCGTGTTCGCCCACGCCGCGCTCTCGGACCCGTCTTTCGGGCGGCTACGCGACGACCAACGCGCCGCGCGCGAAACACTCGGCCTCGCCGGCGCCGCCGACAACACTACCGACGCCTGGATCGACGACTGGCGCTTCGCCCTAAAGGGCGACACCTACCGCGCTACCATCCCGGCGCGCGAATTCGCGCTCGATCTCGCCCTTACGACGCATGCCCCGCCGCTGCTCGAAGGCGAGGACGGCTACAGCCGCAAAGGCCCGCACCCCGGCGAGGCGAGCTACTACTACAGCCGCCCGCAGCTCGAGGTGCGAGGCACGATCGAGCGCGGCAAGGGAAAGGAAAGCGTCACCGGCAGCGCCTGGCTCGACCACGAATGGTCGAGCGACTACCTCGCTCCCGAAGCGGCAGGCTGGGACTGGTGCGGCATCAATCTGGAGAAGGGCGCCGCCCTCATGGCCTTCCGCATCCGAAGCAAAGGAGGTGGCGTCGTCTGGGCCGGTGGCACCCTCAAGACCGAGCAAGGAAAAACCGTCTTCACCCCGGCCCAGATCACCTTCGAGCCGCTGCGCACCTGGCGCTCCCCGCGCACCAGCGTCGAATACCCCGTCGCCATGCGCGTCACCGCCAGCACCGAGTCCTGGGACCTCGAGCCCCTGATGAACGACCAGGAGCTCGATTCCCGCGCCAGCACCGGCGCCATCTACTGGGAAGGCGCCGTGCGCGCACTGCAAGGCGGCAAAGAAGCCGGCCGCGGCTACCTCGAGCTCACCGGATACGGGGAGCCGATCCAGATGTAAGGAGATACGTCCATGCGCAAACTGAACCTGAGCAAGGCCTTCACCCTGATGGAATCGGGCCCCGTCGTCCTGGTCACGACCCACGACGGAAAGAAGAACAACATCATGACCATCTCCTGGACCATGGTGCTCGACTTCACCCCGGCCTTCGCCATCACCACCGGCGAGTGGAACCACTCCTACGCCGCGCTGCGCAAGACCCGGCAATGCGTCATCGCCATTCCGACGTTCGACATGCTCGACAAGGTCGTCGGCATCGGCACCTGCTCCGGCGCCGACACCGACAAATTCGCCAAATTCAAGCTCACCCCCGTGCGCGCCACGCGCGTCAAGGCGCCGTTGATCAAGGAATGCCTCGCCAACATCGAGTGCAAAGTCACCGACATCGTCGCCAGGCACGACATCGTCGTGCTGCAGGGCCTTGCCGCCTGCGTCGATCCCGCGCACAAGGAAAAGCGCACCCTGCACGCCGTCGGCGACGGCACTTTCATTGTCGATGGACGCCGGTTCGACCGGAGGAAGATGATGGCCTCCAAGATTGCGGAGGGCGCCTAGGCCGCGGTCACGCCACCGACGCGACGGACCAGGCCAGGATCAGCTGCGCAGAGTAATAGGCGGGCGATCCCCAGGCCTTGTTGCGCAGGCTCCTGGCGACGAACCGGTCGCGCGCCACCGCGACGTCCGAGGCCGCGAACATGACGGCGCCGAGCAGCACCTGCCAGCGGCCGGTCGCGGCGGCATAGCCGGCCGCGGTCGCGCACATGACGAGGATCGCCGCGACATAGGCTACCACCGGGATCCTGTAGGCCGCGCCGAGATGCGGCCACAGCCAGCGCCCGACGCCGATCCCGAACCCGAGCGCGGGAGCGAGGGCGACCAGGAACGCCGCGAGCGAGAACGCGCCGAGGCAGAACGCCAGCGCGAAGCAAAGGTGCGCGATCAGAAACGCGCCGAGGCCCGCCAGGAAGGCGCCCCGCCGCCTGGAGAGCAGCGCCGCGTCGCCGAGCCAGCCGAAGACCAGGGCCGCGAGGATCCAGCGGCCGTACCCCGAGGCGGGCGCATCGAGCGAGAGGGCGACCAGAACGAACGCCGAGCTCGCGCCCAGCTTGAAAACCGCGTGCGCGAACGGCCGCGCGAACCGTTCGGCGAGCAGCAGCCCGGCGACCGCTGCCAGGCACGCGAGGGTGAGGGCCTGCGCCAAACGCCTAGTGACTGCCCGTCAGGAGCGCCGCGAGGCGCGGGAACGGAATCGTTCAGCGGCTGCCCGGCAATCCTACGACGACTTCGCTGATCTGGATCACCAGTGGTATGTCGGTGTAGTTCGGGATGTCGGCCATGATTTCCTGTGCGTGAGGCCCGAAGCCGGCCTGGAAGCTGTCGACGGTGTAGTACTTGCAGGCGTCGCCCAGCCGGGCCTTGACCAGCGGCATGTGCTTGTCGCGGTAGTACGTGTGATCGAACCGCGCGCCGGGAGTGTTGGGGTACATCACGCTGACTTTGATCATGGCTCCTCTCCTGGTGATAGGCTTTCGGCCAATGGGAGGTCGATCGTGCACGATAATCAGGACCTGACACAAGTGTTCATCTATGGCTGGCGCGTGCGATGTCTGATCTGAACAAGAGCTACTGGAACGACACGGGCGTGAGCCTGCGCGTGGTGGAGCTGCGCGCGGCGGGGTTCGATCCGGCGCAGGCGGGCAAGCGCAACGCGGTGGTGACGGTGGCGAGTCCTTATACGAACGCGCACCGCTGCAACAACCGGGTGCGTCGGATCGCGGACCTGGTGGTGGAGGCGATCGGCAAGCGGGGCGGGCAGGGGTTGCTGGTGGGGGCGCCGGCGGTGTCGGATGCGTTGACGCAGGGTTCGGCGACCGCGGGGTACAGCCTTCCTTCGCGCGAGCTGGTGGCGGATTGCTTCGAGACGGGACACTACGCGCACCACGGGCAGGCGATGGTGGTGATCTCGGGCTGCGACAAGAGCGGGGCGGCGGCGATGATGCCGCTCGCGCGCACCAACGCGTTCGGGCTGGTGGTGTATCCGGGCACCAGCTCGCCGGGGCAGGTGGGTTTCGGGCCGTGGGCGGCGAAGGGGGACAACCTCACGATCATGGACCACGGCGAGGCGCAGGCGGCGCGCGAGGCGGGCAAGATCGGGGAGGCGGAGCTGCTGCAGATCGAGCGCGCGATCATGCCGGGCAGCGGAACCTGCGGCGCGATGTTCACCGCCAACACGATGAGCACGATCGCCGAGGCGATGGGGATGATGCTGCCGCGCGGCGCGTCGCAGCCGGCGGACGTCGACGCGGCAGGGGACGTGCACGACGACGTCAAGGCGCACGTGCACGCGAGCGTCGATGCGTTGTACGGGTTGATGGCCGCAGGGCTGCGCCCGCGCGACATCATGACCGTGAAGGCGTTCGAGAACGCGATCGCCACCGCCTACGCGATGGGCGGCTCGACCAATATGTACCTGCACCTGCTCGCGATCGCGCGCGAGGCCGGGGTGCCGCTGACGGTCGATCGCATCCAGGCGGTGGGCGAGCGCGTGCCGCTGATCGCCAACCTGCAGCCGCACGGGCCGTACGCGATGGTGTCGCTGCACAAGATCGGCGGGGTGCCGGTGGTGATGCGCGAGCTGCTTGAGCACGGCTTGCTGCACGCCGGCGCGATGACGGTGACGGGCAGGACCGTGGCGGAGAACCTGCGCGACGCGCCGACGCTCGCCGCGCTGGGCGAACAGGACATCGTGCGGCCGGTCGCGCGCCCGGTCGCGCCGCCGGGGCATCACATCAGCGTATTGAAGGGCAACCTCGCGCCCGAGAGCTGCGTGCTGAAGTTGAGCGGCAAGACGCTCGCGGGCGGCGCGTTCCGCGGCCGGGCCAGGGTGTTCGAGAGCGAGGCGGACGCGCTCGCCGCGATCCGCGCCGGCCAGGTGGTGGCGGGCGACGTGGTGGTGGTGCGCAACGTCGGCCCGGTCGGCGCGCCCGGCATGCCGGAGATGGTGCACCTGACGCTCCAGCTCCAGGGGCGGGGCCTCGGCAAGGACGTGGCGCTGATCACCGACGGCAGGTTCTCGGGCGTCTCGCATGGCGTGCTGGTGGGGCACATCTCGCCCGAGGCGGCGAAGGGCGGCCCGATCGGCATCGTGCAGGACGGCGACACCGTCGTCATCGATCCGCGCGCGCGCACGCTCGAGCTCGCCGTGGACGCGGCCGAGATCGCGCGCCGCACGGTCGCGCACAAGCCGTACGCGCGCAGCGAGCCGCTGCGGCCGGGGTCCGTGCTCGAGAAGTACGCTCGGATGGTCTCCTCCGCACACTACGGCTGCGTGCTGTGACGAAACTGCGCGTCCAGAGCTTCGCCCTTTCCCTCGACGGCTTCGGCGCCGGGCCGGAGCAGAGCCTGCAGAACCCGCTTGGCGTCGGCGGGCCCGAGCTGATGGAGTGGTTCTTCCAGACCGACGTCTGGAAGCGGATGCACGGTCTGGGCGAAGGCGAGAAGGGCACCGACAACGCGTTCGCCGAGCGCGGCTTCGAGGGCATGGGCGCCTGGATTCTCGGGCGCAACATGTTCGGCCCGGTTCGCGGGCCCTGGCCGGACGAGAGCTGGCAGGGCTGGTGGGGCGACGAGCCGCCCTACCATGTGCCGGTGTTCGTGCTCACGCACCACGCGCGCAAGCCGCTCGAGATGGCCGGCGGCACCGTGTTCCATTTCGTCACCGAAGGCATCCATGCCGCGTTCGAGCGGGCGAAGGCCGCCGCGGACGGGCGCGACGTGCGCCTGGGCGGGGGCGTGGCGACGATCCGGCAGTACCTGCAGGCCGGGCTGGTCGACGAGATGCACCTCGCGCTGCGCCCGGTGCTGCTCGGCGCCGGCGAGGCGCTGCTCGCGGGAATCGACCTGCGCGCGCTCGGCTACGAGTGCGCCGAGTGGGGCGCGGGCGAGCGCGCCACCCACGCGGTGCTTCGCCGGCTCGGATGACGCCGGCTGCGTGCTCTAGACCTTTATGTCACACGCAACGAATGCACTCCCGCCCGAAACCCCGCTGAGCATCTCGCGCGAGGCGCTGAACGAGCTGCCGATCAGGCGCTACGAGGGGCCGCTGTGCCTGGTCG
>DAHVFK010000010.1 GCA_027317055.1 Betaproteobacteria bacterium
TACGCGCTCGGGGCCGCGATTCAGCGCTTCTCTGAGTCTCCTAAGAGACGGGCCGATACGACCTGCCTGGGTTACTCTGGTTGGGACCAAAGGCTTGCTGCCACCGCGCGGGCCTGGCGGTGGCCCGATGTTCTTAGCGGTCGGAAGAATCAGTAGGGGGCGTTCCGCCATCTCTCATGGCTCCCTTGCCGGTCTTCCCTGCCCGGGCGCGCGCGTCCCAGATTTGTAGTTGCTCGGCGACGATAGCCTTGAGCGGTCTTTCGCCAATCGCGAGCACGCTTCGTCTATGGATATCGAGGCAAAACTGCTCAACTTCCGCGTAACTGATCTTGCCAAGGCGCCGCGCAATGGTGGCAGGTGCATGGCCGATAGGTTCGGGCAGACGCTTTGAGAACGCCTCAACGTAGCGCGTCAGCGCGCGAGAGTCCGGAAGCGGCAAGGGAAGGCGGAGTTGGAACCGACGCCAGGAGCCTCGATCGAGGAGCTCGGGGTGATTCGTGGCCGCCGCGATGATCGTGTAGCTTGGCAGATCATCGACCTGCATGAGTAGTGACGTTACGACGCGTTTGATTTCGCCGGTCTCGTGGACGTCGCCGCGCTCCTTGCCGATCGCGTCGAATTCATCGAAGAACAGTAGGCAAGGCGTCGTCCGCGCGTAGTCGAACACGCGCTTGAGGCGCGCGGCCGTCTCACCTAGATAGCTTCCAATCATCGCCTCGTACCGAACGACGAACAGCGGCACGCCGGCGCTTTCCGCGATCGCTTCAGCCAGCGTCGTCTTTCCAGTTCCGGGAGGCCCGACAAGAAGGATACGGTGACGGGGCTCAAGGCCGTGGGCACGTAGCAGGTCCGCGCGCTGCTGCTCCTCGACAAGCTCGTCAGCCGCGCGGCGTACGACCGAAGGCAGAATGAGGTCGTCGAGCCGCCGCTTCGGTATGATCTCGGCCACGAAATCGCGTCCACGCAGTGAGCCGTCGCCTTGAACCGAGACCCCACTAAAAGGACCATTGCCGGCTCCCGACCCGTTGGCTTGAGTCACCTTGCTCAGCGTGTCGGCGAGAACGTTGTGATGCTTGGCGCGCTCCTCCGCAATGATAGCTTCGACGGCGCCGCGGAAGCTGCGTTTGTCGCCCATGGTACCGGCCCGCACGAGCGATACAAGAAGATCACTCCTTGCCATGCGTTCCCCCGACTGCGTCGCAGCGCAGCTTTTCTATTGCGGTTTCCAGGAACCAGTTGTTCCGGGATAGCGGGATATCGCGGTCATCAAGCCGCAGGTCGATGCGCTCGATGGCACCTTTGGGCGGACCGATGTTCACCAACACACCAGCGGGTGCAAAACGGCGTTTCGAGAAACCATTGCTAACCTTGCGATCTATCATGACATCATAATGACTTCACCATGAATCGCAAGCCGCACAGTATGGGCTAGTCTCAACGCGAAACCACTGTCGACGCTGAAGCCTGCTAACTGCCTCCACGTAGCCGCAGGTTGCTGCAGATGATATGCAACTCCTATACCGTGCCAATTACCAATTCCAACCACTCCGGGTTCTTACTGAAACTCGACCCCAATCTGGACGACTGCTCTGGGTCGGTAGCGGACACATGGCTTCCTTGTTTGGCGACCGGCCGCATCGCAAGTTTCATCGACAATGAGCGTAATGGAGACGCCGCGCTTTCGGTGGCATTCCGCGGCCCCGGGAAGTCGGACAAAGAACGACAAGTCAGGCCAGTCATCGAACCTATTCAACAGGCGCCTATCCGATTCCGTGAAGCGAAAGGCCGCTCGTCGCCTCGCAGCTCGACGCGAGCCGTAACCCACGCCCATTTCTAAGCTTCACTATCAGGGACGTCATAGAGGATCCGGTAGGAGCGGGTATCGCCAACGATGATGGCGTTTTGACCCAGGTCATGCCCAAGCACGTGAGCATCGCGTTCGGCGATGTTAATTATCAGAATGCCACCCTGCGGGAGCCATGCTGGAGAACCACTGCTGGCTCGCGTCATAGCCCAACAACCCAACAGCCGAACGCGTTCGACGACCTGGCGGGTTCGCTTCTCGTTCTCCGTATCGCTTAGCACCTCGCCATCGGGGTCGTGCGCCGTCAAGAAGCACCACGGCCCGGCGCCGCATCTGCGTAGATATGCTTGGGGTTCATCAGTGTCCATCGCGCTGAGGAACGCCGCGACCGGCCCTGGTAGTTGGATAACTACAGAGTCCAATCTGTTCTCACCACACTGGTCTGCTATTCATCCAGTCGTTCAAGTAGTGGCCGGTACGTCGTAAGAACGCGGTCGGCTTCATCGAGGGCTGATGCCATGTCCGACGAGTTGAGGCACATGTCGAGTGCGGACATGCATTCTCGAAGCGCGCCCACCAGTTGTGTATAGAGTCCATTCTGGCTAGTCATAACAGGCCCCTTTCTGCGAAGGAAAGGGTTTGGTCGCCCGCAACCACAAAATGATCGAGCGCCTTCACATCAACCAGCGCCAGAGCTTGTTGTAGGTTACGAGTCAATGCCTCGTCAGCCTGACTTGGCGCAGCAATTCCTGAGGGATGATTGTGTGCAAAGATCACTGCAGCTGCGTTTGCCTGTAGCGCCGCCTTGACTACCTCGCGCGGATATACGCTTGTTTGTGTCAACGTCCCGCGAAACATTTCTCGCGATGCAATGACTCGATGTTGAGCGTCGAGAAAGACACACCAGAATACCTCATGCTCCAAGTTGACTAGATTGAGCCGCAGGTAGTCGCGTACCGCAGCGGGCGATGAAAGTGCTGCGCCTGGTCTAGTCAACTTTTCACGCAGCACGTTGAGCGCTGCGTTGATTAGAGCATCCTCGGTTGGGTATTGCGCAATTGCCTCGCGCGTGATTCTTCGCATTCGTCTTACGACGGGAACTGACATGCAGACACTCCTATCCCCCATGGATCCGGCGCAGCCGGGCCCTCGGGGGAATCAGAGCTGGCGACGCTTTAGCAGAATTTGTCACCCGCCCTGCAAGTAGTCGTTAAATCGGCGGTACCCAGAAATACAAAGCCCGCTGGGCGCAGACGCAGCCAAAGCGGGCTAGAAGTTCGCTTTAGCTGCACTTATAACGCGCCCGCAAGCTGATACTCAAATCGGCGCAATAGTGATCCTAAGGATTTCTCCTTTCCGCGTCAATTCTTGGCGCTAATACAACGGCACTCCGTGTACGAGGTTTGCCACATCTACGTCCGGTAAGCCTTGCGTACCGAAGACATCGGACGCAGCGCGCATTACGCTGCATACCTACCCCTCTCGGCAGAACTTGTTACCCGCCGCTCAAGAATTCAAAGCAGATTAGCCTCAAGTCTTCCCTCTGAAGCGTGCTCTCGTCCCGCTCGATATCGGTACCGGACTCTCGCTCGACAACAGTCTCCCGAAGCTTGCGAACTGCTTCGATCAATCCCATTGCTTGGCCAGCTGCCCTAAACTTTCCTAGTGCCCCTCGGAGTTCTCTTATTTGCACTGACAGCATAGGCTGGTTAAGAAAGCGGATCAGCTCAATTGCCTCTCTACGGTCAAGGTCAGGATGATTGAGGTAACCCTGAATCGCTGTAGCGACGGTCTGCTGCACCGGGTCGATGGTTCGAGGCGCGACTTCCAGCGCCTTCTTTTCGGCGAACGATTTCAGGATGTCGGTGACGACTTCCTCCTGAAGCGTGAACACACTCGAAAGAGCACCCACCTCGACTACTCTTGCTGAGCCTGGATCGCACTGGATGAGATTTGCGATTAGATAACGGTTATCAAAAATGGCTCGCTCTTTGAGATCGTAGTAGCGCCAAAAGTGCAGTAGCTGCTCTGATCGTCGCGCCTGAAAGTAGAAGAACACGCCCCTCGCATTGGGTTTCACCAGTCCAGAGTGGATGCCGTCCGGAAGACTCTCGATCATTTCGCGCGCCCCAGCCTCAAGCATCTGCTTCAGCTGATGCGCGAGTGATTCGTTGCTCACCAGTTCGGTCGCCTGCTCCTCCTCTTGTACAACCGAGCCATCTTCCTCACGAATGCGCCGAAGAGTGTTGAAATTCTGCGGGTGGACGAGCTCGCCGAGTACGCTTGCGTCGTGGAAACCGGCTTGGTCAATTGCGGAGATTTTGGCGGACAAGCTTTCCACGAGCCGCAGCAGGCGCTCCAGCCCTTCGTCCGGGAACATGTTGTAGAGCCACAGCTCCGCGAACGTAGAGCCTATCCTGTCGATCCGACCCGCGCGCTGCACCATACGTGTCGGGTTCCAGTGCAAATCGTAGTTGAGCAACAGGCCGCAGTCCTGCAGATTCTGGCCTTCGGAGAGCACGTCGGTCGAAATCAGAAGGTCGATCTCGCGCTCGGTGCCCGCCCACTCCGGTCGTCCATTGGAAACGGGTGCGAAACCCTCAACAATGCGCAGACGTTCCTTCGCATCCGCGCCGCTGTCCATCCGCCGTACCTTCAAGCCTCCAAGCTTCGCACAGAACGCCTGGGCGGCAGGATTCTCAGGATGCCCGAGGTGCCTATATAGATATCGAGCGGTGTCCTTGTAGTACGTAAAGATGAGCACCTTGCGGCCCTTAAGCTCGCCACGCAGTAGCTCCTTTAGCCGCTGAAGCTTCGCGTCCCTCTCTGGCTTGATGTCCTTCACCCGCTCCCAGATCCGGGTTAGTACGCTGACGTCATGCTTCACTGCACGGTCAATCCCACGAAGATCAAAGTCCGCGGTGTTGACGCTCGTCATACGCTCAAGAAACCGACGCGCCTCTTCGTTTGAATCGAGTTCGTCGGCGAGCGGACCCGGCGTCGCGTCGTCCTCCTCATCCTCGCGCGACAGGTAAGCAATCGCGCGCTGAAAGTCTGCAGATCCCAGAAGCCTCCCATCGAGAAGATAGGCTTCAAACGTGTTCAGGAAGGAGAGTGCCCGCCGCACGCTGATCCGGAAGGCCTCGATGCTCGATTCGAAGCGCTTCAGGTAGCGGCTCTTGAAGATGCCGACCAGCGCCTCTTCGCGTCCGGTCTCAAAATCGTTGCGGTCTTTTCTCTTGAAGGTTTCAAGCTTGTATGGTGCCAGCTGCAAGCTCTCGATTCCAGCTACTACTTCCTCGTATATTCCGCCGTAGGTTGCCTCGAGGTCATACTTGACGGTGCGCAACTTGCGCTCGGGGAATCGGATTAGCTTCCCGCGGATCGTAGCTTCCGAGTAAGCACGACGCACGAAAGGGCGCGTCCGACGGATGACGATCTCCTCAAGGAGGTTGTAAAGCGCCAAGCCTTGCGCCTGTTTTCGCGTCTCACGACGCGCATGCAAGAAATAGCGGTAAAGATCGCCGATCCCTGCGGCAGCGAAGTAGCTGCGGTCGCCGCGGGAGATTAGTGCGATCTGGTGGTACAGATCGAATAGGTCATTGTTGATCGGGGTCGCGGTGAGCAAAATTACCTTTTTGCGTGCACCGTCCCTGCCGCGACCGCCATTGCCACCAAGCACTCGTTCCAAATTGCCATAGCGGTTTGCGTTCGGATTCCGAAAGTTGTGCGCCTCGTCTACAAGCACCACGTCTGCTTCGCTCCAGGCGCTCGGATCGAAGGTCTCGCGCCCCAGCTCCTCTTGCGAAAGCACTGCGCCGGGAATCGTCGCCTCTTGTAGTTCGCGTTGCCACATATCGCGCAGTGCTGCCGGACAGACAATTAACGCCTTCTGTCTGAGGTGATAGGCATAGTCCTCAAGCAGCTTCTTCCCAATCCACGTCTTGCCCAGCCCCACCGAATCCGCGACCATTACACCGTCGTAGCGCGCGAGTATCTTTCTGGCGCGCTTGACTGCGTCCTCCTGAAATTGCGACAGTTCGACCGCCGACCGCGTTGCCGGAAGCTCAGCGCCCTCCAGATCGTCTCGGAAATACTCGTACAACGCCTTTAGGTACACCTGCCAGGGCGTGTACTCGGTGCGCCCAAATTTTGATGCGTCGAGCAGCGCAATTAGATCTTCCTTGAAGTCTCGGCTAGCCTCCCACTGGCGCAGAAACCAGCGCTCTAGCTCAATGATTGCCCGCGCCCCGACCTCGCTTTTTACGATCTGGCGGTTGCGCGGCGCAATCCGCTCGCCGCCACCCTGCTCGGCAAGATATTTCACCGCAAGCGCCGCGTCGCGATCCTCGGCCTCTTCCAGATCGAGCAACACCTTGTGGGATAGATTGAGTTCTCGGTTCGAGGTAAGGCCGGGCCCAGTGAAGTTGGATGACCCCACTATCGCCGCCACTGGCCGGAATCGGTCGAAAAGCGACAACTGCCCCGGCCGGTCGCCGTAAAACAGCCAGCACTTCGCATGCAAAAATCCATGGGCGTGCAGCCGCACCTCGACCTTCGTCTCGCGCAGCCAAGCGATGAGGTCCTCGACGAGCCTCAGTGTCACCTCGTCAAAGGGCAGTTCTTCCACGTCGCGCTTCATCAGTCCGCGTACCAAACCCGGATCAGGTCGCAATCCGATATCCATTCCGTGCGATGGCTCAGCGCCGAGAAGAAGTCGGAGACTTCCCAACTCTGCAATTCGCTCGCGCACCTGAGCGTATCCGCCCACCGTGAAATACGCAGTCGCCACATCCAGAGACCGCCCCGCATGTTCGGCCAACACCTGGTTTAGAACGTCAGCGAGCCGGTGCTCCTCGTTGTCGACGACGTATGGAATGTGCATCGTGCGCGTCTAGCCTTCCGCGAGACTGCTATGAACCAATTTCTCGAACATGTAAGAACACTCCTCCATCGGCCATTCAGATTGTCATGCGCGCCGTCGATCAACCCTCTCCGGTTCGCGTCAACACGCTTGCCGCGGTACCGACTGATGAGACGCCAGGGCGACGCGCCTCGATGTGAGTCGTGAAGTATTCAAGACAATCATCTAAAGCATCTCCGCAAGCCTACCCGTGATATAGCGCTTGTCGTCGATCGACAAACCAAAGCACTGACACAGGAGTCTGTCGATAACCTCCTGAATCGGGGCACTCTCATTCGCGAGCACGGAACGATCACTCCGTCTTGTTAAGATCCGCTCGGCCTCGATTCGCTGTATCCGCTGACTAAGTGCGCATATTGCGGTCACGACATCGCGGGGCATTTGCCCTGGCACCGCGAGCTCGCGGCTTAGCCTAGCCCCCAACTCTTCCCAGTCCTCCTTCCTCGCCAACTCACGCCATCCGTCCACCTCCGGACCGTCCACAATTGTTGGCGCTGGTAGTTTGGCGATTTGGTAGTGACTCACGTGGGCGTTCGTGCTCGAGAGTCGAAAATACCAGTCGTAGATCATGCTGTTCATTAGTGCCAGTACAAAGTCACCATCGAGCCGAATTTCCGCCGCCGCAACATAATTGACGAGGTGATTGCAATACCTCCCCGCCGGAATTGGCGCTGCGATAATCCTTCGAAAGTTATTTTGCGGAGAACTTTCCTGCCAGCCAATTCGACCATGCTCGTGGTGCTTCGCTTTATTGCTGTCCGGCTTCCCCCGCAAGAACTTTTCTTCACGAAGATAGATCGCGTCTCCCTGCGACGCCTCACGCAATGTGTAAAGGCTAATATTCGCTCCACGCAGTATTTCCGGACCATCCGTCGAGTTGTATGACACGAATCCGCGCTTACCATCGGTCGTTTCATTTACTTCGCCTTGATAGCCCCGGCAGTAGTCGCCGAACCGCGCGCCCCGTGGGTTCCTGGCTATTCTTGATGCAATATCCCAGTCCCGCTGAGAACAAGTAAGTATCGGAGTGTTATCGTTATCGAAAGCAAGGATGTCGGCCGCCGTAAGCCTGACCGACGGAGAGTCTGGCTCAATCGTTCTGCCAGAGTGTGTGCGGGTGACGAAAGGCGCGCTACCAGATCCCGCCCGGCACACGAATACCGCCGTGGAGAGCTTCGCCTCCGCAAATACGCGGTTGGCGCTATCGTCCTTCTGCGGGAATGCTTCTACCGCAAGCATTTGAGTCCCGACCAGCAAAGACCGTCGGACCTCGGCCGCCTGGTCATCGCCAAGAATTGCCATCGGTACAATGTAAGCCAGCGTTCCGCGCGAACCACCCAACTCCCGTCCGCGACAAACGAACAGCTTGTAGAGATTCTTTTTACCTCGAATTGCTGGCGCAAATACTTCCTGTTCCTCGAAGAACGCCAAGTCCCTTGAGATGTCGTACCCGAGCTCCTCCTCCGCAAGTACATCGTAAGGTGGGTTTCCGATCACAGCATCAAAACCTGAACCGTCCAGCCGTTCGATGTGCTGAACGGCCCCCGGGCGTGTGCCAAAGAAGACTTCTGGAAACTCTAGTTCCCAATGGAAGAATCCGTAGCCGGACGAGGCCGTGGTCGCGGTGTCCGCAATCTTGCGAAAATGCTCCGGAAGCCCTTCGTCCGCAGGTCTCTGCGCCCATTCAGTACACAGTGGGTCACGCAAGAAGTCGAGCGCCGGATTCACTTCCGCTGCCTGCTTGCCTCGTCGGACCTTGTATGGCTCGTTCCCAAACCACTGACTTGCGTAGACGTCGAATAGACGTTTGATCGGCGCAAGCGCTTCGGACGCAATCGAATAGTGGCGCCGTGAGTCCTCAATCTGAGAGGGGGTAAGGTCGGCGAGACGCCCTACATCAATCATGGCGCCCACCGCCGTTTTAGCGCCCGTGTACTGGCTGCCACCAAGCAAGTCCATCTGTCCCCAGCGTTTCTGTGCTTCCTCGAACTGCTCTTCGGTGACACCAATAAGCGAATTGCCGCAGCGCAAATGGTGGTCTAGAAACGAAAGAGGTGCACCAAGCGTGAAGCAGTCGAGCCAGAGAGACACCTTAGCGAGTTCGACCGCCATCGCGTTCAGATCAACCCCGTATATGCATCGCTTGAGGACGTGACGTTTCAGGAGGTTGACATCTGTAAGCTTGGCAGGGTCTAGGGTTACGCCTTGCGCTTCGCTCTCGGTAAGGATGGCCTCGCGCATGCGCCCCAGGTAAGCCTGCGCTGGATTCCACGGAAAGGCGTTGAGGAAGGTGAGCATGCGATCCGTAATGAAGTCCACTGCCTCGACGAGAAAATGGCCGGAACCCATCGCCGGATCGAGCACCTTGATGTCGAATAGCTCATCCACTAGTTCCTCGCCGATGCGGTCGGCTTTTTCGACCGGTTCAGGCGCAACGCGCCCTCCTTCGAGGGCTTTCTGTCGTTCAAAGAAGCTCTTGCGTTCGGCCTGCGCCCGACGGAGTTTTGGGCGCATCTCGTCGAACTTTTCGGTAAGCACCGGGCCAACCGCTTGTTCGACGATGTATTCGACAATGTAGTCGGGCGTATAGTAGGAGCCGGACGCCTTGCGCTCGCGCTTGTCGTTTTCCACGTACACCATGCCCTTCTTAACCACGCGCCTGGCACGTTCAGCGCGATCCCGGCTTCTTTCGTCAAGCTCGGAGAACGGAACATATATCTCCCGTCCCTTCTCCTTCGTGATCGCCAACTTCTCGCGAGCGATGCGCACTTTGAATTCGAGCAAACCCTCATATATCGAACCCAGCTGGCGCACGCCGAGTGATTTGTAGTCGATGAATACAAGACTATGGCGTTTTTCGTCTACGGTGCGCGACAGCAGATCAAGAGCGCGCACAAGGTCGCGGTCGGCCACCTTATGCGTGGCTAGAAATCGAGCTGCCGTGGCCTCCTGACTATCGTCGCCCTCATTCAGATTGGTGAGGAAGAGGCCGCCGTTGTAGAACGGCACGTTGAGCGCTGCCTCGCCACGGTCCACGATGGTGAAGAGACGCTGGAGGCGTTCCCAGAGCACATATGTGTCGTGTCTGTAGGCGTATTTGATCCGTCCTTCGACTTGGTCCTCGATATCCTCCGCGTGCTCCGCGATTTCTCTCTTTATGCGGGTGAGACTAGCTTCCCAATAGCCCCGCACCTCACGCACAGGAAGCAAGTCTCTTGCCTCGGCGTAAAGAAGGAAGAGCAACCGGTAGAGAAGTGTCAGGGTGCCGTGATAGATCGTGTCCAGCTCGGACTGCGGCACAGCCTTGGTGCCGCTCCGCTCCCGCACGTGCTCGACGAAGCCATGAGCGAGGTGCGGGAAGACTTCCTCGAAAACACGGTCCTTTAGCCGGGTGCCAAGGTCTCGGGCGTAGTCCTCGCTCTCCAGTAGCAGCCGGTCGAGCAGCGAAAGCTCCTGACTCTTCCCCTCGCGATGCGTTGAATGCCTCTCGAACGCCTGCCGGCGGAAGAGCAGCCAGTAATACCGAAACGCTTCCCCCGGATCGGCCAGCGGCGTTCCCGTGTCGGCGAGCAGCTCTTCAGCGTCCAGCTCGTAATAATTGGTTGCGCGCGAATGCGTCTGGCGCGCGTATAGCCTCCAGAGGCGACCATTGGTTACGATCACCCACGGAACCTCGTTCTTCTCCAGGAGGCTGACGACGCCCGCGCCGGGGTTCTCGTCGGGCGTTTCGCCGTCGCGCTCAGAGTCCTTCCCATCGAGCGAGCGCGCCCATGGGTAGACCAGCAACGAGGCTAGGACATCCTTCCCGCCCGGCGCTCGTAGAAGGTAGTCAGGCGCTTCATGGGTTGCGGGGACCTTTCCAGTGTGCGGGTCGAAGCCGAGCGCGATGAGTGCGGGCTCGACGAGCCCTCTCTTCAACTCGGCGACGGGCTTGCGTGCGAAGCGCTCAAAGGTACCGAGATAGAGCGCGCGTAGAGCCAGATAAGCAGGCTTTGGGTCTTCGCCCCATTCGGGAAAGTCGCGCAGCCGTTCGAGCAGGTAGTAATCGGAAAAGAGCGCCCGGTTGTTAAAGTGCTCTTCCGACCAGTCGGCGACCGAATAGGCCGCGATGAGCTTGTCATGCTGAGCAAAGCCGTCCGCTTCGGTCCAAGTCAAGCGCTTGAGGACGCGCAGCGTCCGCCTATCAGGATTGCGGCGTTCGACAGTAAGCGCCCGGGGACGGATACCGACTTGGCGTTCGCCGATCGTCCCCCCAGGTGCCGCGAGCGGAAGGAACCGCTCGAGCAGCACGAAGTCGAGCCGTTCGTAGTCGCTAGTCAGGATGAGAAGGAAGTTACCCGCGCGATTACGGAACGCCCGCGCGAGCGCGCGTGTGTGCGTGACTGTTACACTTGTAAGCTCGAAAACGTAGACTTGGAACAACCCCTCGCGGTCGGAGATCAGCTCGATCCGCTTGATCGGACGCAGCGTTCCCTCGGTGCCTATGCCGAGATTACCAGGGGTCTGAACAGTGCGAGCATTGGTGTTGTAGCCAAGGCGGGCGAAGAATGCAGCGATCGCGTCGACCGATGAGAGAGCTTGGACATCCCGCTCAGAAAGGTCCACATCGAAGCGGCTAGCGTTTATCGTGGTGGCCATTTTCGAGTCTCTACAGCACGGCGACGTTGCCGTGAAAAGCCATTAATCGACGCGTCCGTGGCGCCCCGGGAACGCCGCTTGCCGGATAGCTACCTGCGTCCCCTTTGCGTGGCCCAGAACCGGGGATGCTCGAGCCGCAGGGAATTCTACCGGCAGGGAAGGACTGCCTCGAAAGTCCGAATCATGAGAGGCTATCCGGCGGTCGCGTTTGAACTCTACCCCCGCCACACCGCGTGCCCCTACTACCGTAGCGTGATGGCAGGAATAGACGAGAGGATCACGCCACCTGACCATTCGTTCTACGGCACCCCATCCCCCGCCTATAAATCCTTCCAGGCCTCACTTTCGAAGTACTCAATCTTCGTGACGGGATGAATCTCCCAAAGCGTCCCGCGTGTCTTTCGCAGCATGCCGGAATGCTCGGTCACCACTCGTGCGCGGCGAAACCGACCCGATCGTAGTTCCCTAGCCCTTCGGGGGATACGGGTCCTTCCGGTATGTCCGCTCTTCCTGGATCTTGTTGCGTTCTTCCTTGTGGATGATCGCTTCGCCTCGCTCTTTCTTCGCCACGCGGATGGCCTCCTTGACGGCTGGCACCTTAGTTTCCTTCACCGCCATCGGGCGCTTTACGCCTTCTCGTACTACAGCCCATCCGTCCGAATGCTTCGTTACATGTATCCGTCTCTTATCGACCATGGAACCTCCCGAGGTGAGCGGTGATTATCGTCAACGCTTCCTGCATCGTTGACCGCGAACGTCTCGTGGGCGTAGCGTGAACCAAGAGAAGAACTATCGCTTATCCGAACGTCCAATATTGGAAGTCGAGAAGAAGTCAACTTCGCCAAGTGGCAATCCGGAGATTATTCGTAGGGCTTCTATTCGCGGCCTTGCCTCAATTTGCTTGGGCCGATCAAGTCGTGCCCAATGAACGCGTCACCACACAACTCAACGTGCGGCACGACCCCAAAGGCTCGTCAGCGGTGGTCGGAGCGCTGCGACCAGGCGAGGCCGCGAAGCTCGAAGGCAGCGTCCCGTTCTGGTACGAGGTCACGCTTTCGGACGGCACCAGAGGGTACGTCAGCAAGGCGTGGTCGAAGATCATCCCCGAGGCAACCGGCGCGTCGGGATTCATCCGGCTGGGCGAGTGGAACCTCAAAAAGCTGGGCCATGGCACTTCCAAGGACTTCGCCGCCGTGGCGAAGGTCATCAACGACAACTTCGACATCCTCGCGGTCGTCGAAGTGATGCAAAAGGGCGGGGCCCATCCGGGTTACGACGCCCTTCTTTCCCGACTCGGGTCGGACTGGGCGGGCGTGATCAGCGCGATTCCGCGGCCGAATACGTCGTCTGGCAATTCCGAGTTCTACGCGATCCTATATCGCCCAAACCTCGTCAAAACTTGCGACGGCTGGACCGAGCTGCGCTACCTCACGGACAACGATGGAGGCCCGTCCGGAACCGGCCCCGATATCTTCTCGCGCGAGCCTGCATTTGGCTGCTTCGCCGTCAAGCTGGCGAACGGTGCAACAGGTTTTGACTTCACGCTTGCCGCCTATCACGCAAGGTGGGCGGACGGCGACGCTGCGGAGATTCAGGACGAAGTGCGCCACGTTACGGAAGTCTTCACCGCGATGGGTCGAGCGCGTCCGGGGGAGAACGACCGCATTCTAGTCGGGGATTTCAACCTGACCACGCCGGACCTGGAGGCCACGCTCGGGCCGCAAGTCGAGACGCTCGGCTCGGGCTCGACGCTCAACACTTTGGGCGAGCGCACGGCGAATCTCTACGACCACCTCCTGCTGTTTGACCGGGCCGCGACGCAGGAGATGGTAGGCAGCCCGGAGATCACGGACGTTCGTGAGGTTGCGGCGAGTCCCAAGGTTTTCTATACGACCGTAAGCGACCATCTGCCGCTGCGGGCGCAGTTTCGGAGTGGGCCGGATGATGACTAGAGACGGTCGGTGGTAAGTGCTAAGTCCTTCGCGAGGTCACTATGGAATCGTCTCTCAAGTTTAAGAACCTTCCGATCCTCGGCGGTTATATCTTCGGAAATCTGTGGCTGCTTTATCTCATAATTTTGGGTCATGTGCCCGACCTAGCGTGGACCAATGACGTTGCCAAGCTCGTGCCAGCGGGAGCAGCCGCAACAGTAATCGCTCTTGTGTTTTCTGAGCTCCTCTCTAGCAAATTGAAAGCACGGTTGGTCTTCCGAAAGCGAACGCACCCACTACCGGGAACTGAAGCATTTTCGAAATATGGTCCCGGAGATCCGCGGGTAGATATGGACGTGCTGATGAGACGCTTTGGATCTCCCTCGACGAACGCACTTCCAGAGGAGCCCGAAAAGCAAAACGCGCTTTGGTACAAGATCTATAAGTTGAATGAAAGCCGACCCACCGTTCTCTACGCGAATCAGTATTGGCTTTTGACGCGAGATATCGCAGCTGTATCAACCCTGCTGTTCGCGATCATGGCTGTCGCTGCTTTCATTGTGAACGCGGCACTTCAGGTGTGGTCAGTTGCAGCGCTCTTGCTCTTGGCGGAACTGGTTCTCGCTATTGGCACCTCTGCCTCGCTGGCGCGTGACCTTGTGTGTAACGTGTTGGCGGAGGAATCGGCGAAGGCTGACAAGTGATGTTCTGATTTTGGATATCGCCGCAATTTGGCGCAGCACAGTGCACGTAGCCACGTGGTTCGCTACGTATATTCTCGTGATAGTCAACGCGCTTACTTGGGGGGCGTTGTGAGCGATTATTTTGAAGTGGACTTCTTGGACGTTGAGTCGGATAAAAGCGGTGACGCCATCGCGTTGCGATATTCGATCAGTGGAATGACGTGGATCCACATCGTTGACGGCGGATTCCAAGATACTGGGCCATCATTAGTCAGTCACGTTCGCAAATATTACGGTAATCCATCGGACATTGATCACGTCGTAGTGAGTCACCCTGATGGAGATCACGCGGGCGGATTGCGTTCGGTATTGCAGGATTTCAATGTTGGCATTCTCTGGATGCTGCGGCCCTGGTTTTACGCTGACGAACTTCTGCCAAGGTTTGCAAAGTTCACGTCGGCGGAGAATCTCGCGAAGAGATTGAAGGAAATCTATCCAAACATATCGGCACTCGAAGAAATCGCCGAAGAGAAGGGCATCAATATTCGCGAACCATTTCAAGGCGCACAGGTGGGGGCCTTCACAGTTATGTCCCCCACGAAGGCTCGATATCTAGATCTCGTTGTCGAGTCCGAGAAGACGCCTGAATCTGCCGCCGGAGAATCCAAATCCGAAGCCACAAGTTTGGCAGAGCTATTTCAGAAGGCGGCGAAGAAGGTAACGAATTTCATTAAGTCTGCATGGGGTGTCGAGATCTTTTCAGACGAGGAAACTAGCGCGGAAAACGAGATGAGCGTAGTCCAATATGCACACCTATGCGACTTTAGAATCCTGCTTACCGCGGATGCTGGCCGGAGGGCGCTAGCAGCGACCATCGACTTTGCGCCCAAAGTCGGTCTGAACCTACCAGGGATTAATAGATTTCAAGTGCCGCACCATGGTTCCCGACGCAACGTATCGACCGAAATTTTGGACCGCTTGCTCGGGCCGCGACTTGCATCTAAACCCGCTGTAAACCAAGAATCATTCACGGCAGTAATCAGTTCAGCTAAAAAGGATGAGGATCATCCTCGAAAGGCAGTTGTAAGAGCACTCATGCATCGAGGTGCGAGAGTAATCTCGACCGAAGGCAGGTCACTTTGCACAGGCCAAAATGCTCCAGATCGCGGATGGGTAGTCGCTTCGCCCTACGAATATCCTGAAGATCAAGAAGAATAAATCGCTCCAACGACAAGTTATTGCCTTACCTCAGGGTTTAGAGAACATGCGGCACTTCACGGCGTGGCGCGACCGTCCTGACCGAAGCTGCTGGACCAGCGCGCACTCAATCGACTACGACGGCGTGCACTTGTGGTGGTGCCAGCGCGCGGCGCATGTTGGAGTCATGCCGTGCGGGTCGTGGGAGCGCGGTGCGGGGTGCGACGAAACCGAATGACTGACGCGATTCGACAGGCGCTACGTGGGCCACTCAAGGTCGGCATGATGGCGTTTTTGCTAGCGCTCCCGACCGCCGGACAGTCGCAGATGCCTTCTACCGATGCAATTCCTGACCACGTTTGTTTGCCGTCAGTGTCGGAAGAGGACGCGGCCTGGGCACAGCTACAGCAGGAAGAGGCAGTTGCCGCCATATGGTTTGGCACCGTCGATAAGGCGGCTAGGACCAAGTTCGATGCAGAAGAGAAAATATTAGTAAAGGGCCTAATCGAGCACAAGAAAGAACTCGACTCCCGCTATGCGGCTGCATACAAACTAACTAGCCGCTTGAATCCCGTTCGTTACCCCTGCGAAAAGCCGGAACTTCACTCCCAGGCGCTCGTTGCGGCTTGCCATGAGTTAGCAGTTGCCGCGGAACTAGTCCGCGAGGCGGAAAAAGGCACGTGCCGCGCGCTGATCAGCACTTACACGACTGAGATCTCTGTAGAGGACGGAAGCCCATGTGCGCCGGCAGCGAAGCGATATCGGGATGCCACGAGGGATGCCAGGGCCAAGTATCAAGAACAAATAAGAGTGGCTGAAGCAAGCTATCGGCAAAAGATGATGCCCGCTTGCTCGCTGTGGCAGCGAATCACATTTAAGGAACTCGACCGCCCTGCTCTTCGGGCGCGCCAAGAATGTGTAGCCGCTCTTCTCTCGCCTACCAATGTTAGTAAGTGCACAACCGCTTTCCTTAAGGGTCGATAGCGCGCACCCGTCGTGCAAACAAGAGGGACGCCTTACCGCGAATATCTGTCGTTGGCGGGAGCGCGGCGCGGGGTGCGATGGGTAGGCATGGGGGGAATCAGCCGAAATCGCTTCGAGAGCGCTGTCTGCCGCGTTTCGCGCGACTGGACTGCTTTCCCCCTATCAGGAACGCGCTAGAAACGCTCAGAACAGCTCTATTACGAGGCTTCCAGCCACGCTAGACCCTCGGTTTCCAGGGGCGGAAGCAGCGAAATATAGGGGTCGAATCCCCCGGGGATTGGAACCCCAGTTATCGCCCGCGGAGGTCTGGCGCGAGAGATACCAAGCGGACACCAAGTAGCGCGGCAGTCGCGTCGAACGGCTCGTCGGGAAGCTCAGGCACCAGTAGCGCACGGCGGCGAATCTCAACGGCAGGTTGGGCGAGGGTCATGTCGAATCGCAATGCGGACTTGCTCTCGACGAATCGTCGAAGAAGGCAATTCTCAACGGCCAAGTAAGCAACAATCGGTCGGCGCCGAAATATTACCGATTCTTCTTCAGTAGCTGATCGAGACTCTCCGCACCCTCTCGCTCTAAAACAGTCCCGAGCTTGGCGTCTGATCGGTAACCCTTCGCAAACCCCTCCCCGTATTCCTTGCGGAGCGTCGCGACCTTGGTGTCGCCGCGCTTACGACGGATCTCTCCGTCCTTGTCGCGCTGTCGACCATCGAGCCCCTTCGGAAAATGTCTTGTCGCCGTGTCGGCGTCCTCGGCGAACGAGCCGCAAACATCTCATTCCCTGCGCGGGCGAAATTTGAATTTACGAGCGGCTGCACCCCAAGCGGTGACTGGGGGTGAGATCTTTGGACACAAAGGATCGTCCGGGCAGCCGGCGAACATGTAGCAATTGAAGCTAGGGCATGTAAGGGTTCTTACATGTCTGCTTGTTTACACCTTCCGAATTTTTCCTCATCGCGTGCATGCGACCCGTACCAGTGCCGCCATGGGTGCGTGCTTACCCCCCAAGGCGGGGATCGACCCCAGCGAAAGCAATACTTTTTCCGAGGTGTAATTGCGGTGTAATCCTGCGTCGAAAAATTACACAAAACCGGGAACTTCCAGGGTTAGAGGAGAGCTGCGGAACGCCAGGGAACCGGCGGATAATCAAGTTCAATCAATCAAATAGGAACGACAAGGAACAACATAGAAAGTGGTGGAATAGACTAGGCAATACCCTTTTAATCCGTTGGTCGGCGGTTCGAACCCGCCACGGCCTACCAAACCTTCAAGGCTCTAGCTCGCGCCGGGGCCTTTTTCTTTGGTGTCGTGTAACAACCTTCACCAATGTCGTGCCACGAGTCGCGATCGATGAAACGCTGCGGGGCACGGCATTCGTTCCGCGAACGCATTCCTGCCGCGAATCGTCCCAGGACGGATGATGCAGTAAAGTATCCGGCGCCACGGCAATAGCTAGGGTATCGACGCCACAAATGACCAGAGCGGTCGCATTCATCGGCTTCGGCGAAGTGGGCTCGGTGTCTTCTGCCGCGCTTGCCGTGCGCTACGTACGGTTCACCGCGACTCCTGGTTGCCGGCGAACGGGCCGGCCCGGGGCGAATGACGAGGTGGTGCGGCATTTCGATCTCAGACTGGGAAGTCAGGAATGAAGAGCAACCGGATGAAGGAAAAGCTGCGCGCCGGCGAACCGGTCTTCGGGGTCTCGGTGATGATTCCCTCGCCGCAGATCGTGGAGATGATCGGCGCCGCCGGTTTCGACTGGGTGCTGCTCGACTGCGAGCACGGCACCCTCACTCTGGAGAGCGTGGAACTGATGGCGATGGCGGCCGAGGCCTGCGGCATCAGCGCGATCGCGCGGCCGGCGACCCGCAGCCCCGAGCATATCCTGCAGGTGCTCGATCGCGGCGTGATGGGCGTGCAGGTGCCGCACGTCAATACCGCGCAAGATGCGCGCGAGGTGGTTGCGGCGGTCAAATACCATCCGCTCGGGCGACGCGGCCTCGCCGCCGGAACCCGGGCGGCGGCCTACGATTCGCACGGCTCGCTGGCGGATCATGTGAAGGCGGCGAACGATGCGACGCTGATCGCAATCCAGCTCGAAGACCGCCCGGCGATCGATAACATCGACGAGTTGCTTAAAGTCGAGCACATCGACGTGTTTTTCATCGGACCCTCCGATCTGTCGCAGGCAATGGGCCATCCGGGCAATCCCGCGGCGCCTGCGGTGGCCGAGGCCATCGCGAGGAGCTTTCGCAAGATGGTCGCAGCGGGCCGGACGCCCGGGACGCCCGCGACCGCGGACAACGTGCGCGAGGCTCTCGGCAAGGGCGTTCGCTACATCTACACGCACTTGCCGCGCCTGCTGGCGGGTAGCGCCAAGACCTATCTGAAGGCGGCCCGCGCTTGACCGCCCCGCGTACCGAACATTCCGCCGCGTCGCCCCGCGTTCCCGGAGAACGCCTTCTTCACTCGCCCGGTCCGACGCACATCCCTGCCGAGGTGCTCAACGCGATGCACCGCCAGCCGATGGACCACGGCGACCCGCGGCTGGACGAGATCATCGCGGTCTGCGAAGCTGGCTTGCGGCGGATGTTGGGGACCGCGAAGGCCGACCTGTACATGTATGCCGCGAACGGCCACGGTGCGTGGGAGGCGGCGACGGAAAACTTGCTTGCACCCGGCGAGGCGCTACTGATCCCGGGCACCGGCCACTTTTCCGAACAATGGGCGCTGCAGGCCGAAGCGATCGGCCGGCGCGCGCTTCGCACGCCGTACCGCGAGGGCTACCCGGTCGACCCGAACGACGTCGAGCAGAGGCTGCGCGCCGATCGCAAGCGTGAAATCGCGGCGGTCTTCGTCGCGCACACCGATACCGCGAGCGGCATCAGCAACGACCTGAAGTCGATCCGCGCTGCGATCGACGCGGCCGGACATCCGGCGCTGTTCGTCGTCGACGTGGTCGCGTCCCTCGCCGCCGCGCCGTTCGCAATGGACGCGCTGGGTGTAAACGTCGCGGTGGGCGCCTCGCAGAAGGGACTGATGTCACCGCCCGGCCTGGGCTTCGTTGCGGTGGACGAGCGCGCCGGCGCGGCGGCCGCTAAGAACCCCGCGCCGCGCCATTACTGGGACTGGGAGCGGCGCAGGGCGACGTACAGCTACCAGAAATTCGGCGGCACCCCGCCGCAGAATCTGCTGTACGGGATCGAAGCGGCGCTGGCACTGCTCGACCGGGAAGGGCTGGAGGCGGTATTCGCCCGCCACGCGCTGCTGGCGCGCGCGGTGCAGGCCGCGGTCGAGTGCTGGGCGCGCGAGGGCGCGCTTTTCCTGCACTGCCGGGTTCCGGCTGCGCGCTCCGTGTCGGTGACCACCATCGAGGTGCGCGACGGGGTCGATGTCGATGCCCTGCGCACGGTCGCACGCGAGCGCTTCCAGGTTGCGTTCGCGGGCGCTCTCGGGCCGCTGCAGGGCCGCGGCTTTCGCATCGGGCACCTGGGGGACGTGAACGCGGCGATGGTCCTCGGTTGTCTCGCCGGCGTGGAAGCCGCGATGCGCGTGCAGGGTATCCCTTTCGGCCGCGACGGGGTGATGCAGGCGGTGGAATGCCTGGCTTCGGGCTGACTACACAATCAAGTCCGCGAGGGACTTCATGTCGTCGACTCGGAGGTCGGGCTGATAGGGAGTGCCGCCGAAGGGTCGCTTGCGGCGATCGATGAACGCGCTGTGCATGCCCGCGGCCTTTGCGCCGATGCAGTCGAATGCGTGATTGGCGACGAACAGCACCTCGTCCATGCGCACCTTCATGAGCTCGGCCGCCTTGGTGTAGGTCGCGACGTGGGGCTTGAAGGAATTCGCCGCCGCCACGGAAATCACTTCATCGAACGGGATGCCGTGATGCCTCTTGGCCGCCTCGAGCATGTCCGGATCGCCGTTGGAGAGGATCGCGATCTTGTATTTCGTCTTGAGCCTCATGAGCGCGACCGGGACGTCCGGAAAGCACTTTAACCGCTCGATGCAGGCCACCAGGTATTTGACCTCATCGGGCGTGTAGTCGATGCCCGCCCGATCCATGATGTAGGCGACCGCGGCCTGGCCGATCTCGCGGTACGGGGTGTGCGCCTTGTGCAGCAGCGCGTCGATCATGGAGTTCTCGAAGTGGGTTCTGCGCCACCAGGTGACGAAGGAGCTCGGGTCTCCGTTCCAGCCCTTCTGCATCAGGAACGGGGCGGCGATTTCGGTAAGCCCCGCCTGCATGTCGACCACGGTTCCGTACTGGTCGAACATCACCACCTTGATCTTCTTCTTGAGCTGCTCTGCGCTCGCCATGGGAACCTCCTAGCGCGCGGCAATCAGGGCCGGATATTCGGGCCTGATGTCGAACCGCAGCAGATCGTGCGCGGCGCGCAGCGCCCGCTCCGCTTCAGCGGCACTTGCGCCGCGCGAAAAGATGAACCCGAGGTAACTCGCGCCATCGGGCGGCGGCGCGACGATCTGCCCTTGCTCCGCTGTGATGCTCACCGCGCTGATGCCGGGCAGCGACTGCGCCGCGGCAACGCCTTCGCTGCCGTGGAAGATGCCGCGCCGCGGCGTCGGGACCATCATGACGCCCGCGGCACCGCCGTCTCCGGAGAGGGTGGGCGGTTGGCCCAGCGCGTGGTTCAGGATCAACTCCTCCAGGCTCATGCCCAGAACGTGGGTCAGCGCCCGGGCGCACAGCCCCCCGATCGACCGCGCGGCGATCTCCAGGAACCAGACGCCGTGCCGGTTGAACCGCACCTCGGCGTGAACCGGACCGTGGCGCAGTCCCGCTTCGCGGCACACGCGCGCCACCTCGTCCCGGATGCGGCGCTGGGCTTCCTCCGGCAGGCGCGAGGGCGTGACGTAGAGCGTCTCCTCGAAGTACGGTCCGTCGAGCGGATCGGGCTTGTCGAACAGGGCGAGGGTCGTGAGCGCGCCGCGCTCCAGAATGCCCTCCAGCGCGTACTCGCGCCCCGGGATGAATCCCTCGATCACCACGCCCAGCGCCTGGGCGTCGCGGTCGGCGCGCGACTGGATGGCGCGCACCCAGCCCACGGCGCGCACCAGCTCCTCGGCATTGTCGGCGCGAATGACACCGCGGCTCGCCGACAGCCGCCGCGCCTTTACCACGACGGGAAACTGGAGCGCCGGCGTCAGGCCAAGGGGATCCGCGTCGCTCGGCAGATGGTGAAATTCGGGGCACGGAAAACCGTGCTGCCTGAGCAATCGGCGAAACTCCAGCTTGTCGCGAACCCGGCGCACCGCTTGCGCAGGATTGCCCGGCAGGCCGAGCCGCTCCGAAAGCAGCGCCGCAAGCTCGACGCCCGCATCGTCCACCGCGAGCACGGCGTCCGGGCGGCGGCCGATTTCGCGCAACACGGTCGCTGCGGCCTGCTGCGGGCGGTCGAAGTGCAGCGCCATGATGGACGCGAAACCCCATGACGGCGCGAGTTGATGGCAGTAGTTGGCAGCCGCTACGACCTCTATCCCGAGTTTCTGCACGGCGGTCAGGAAATCCGCGTTGCGGTAGCCTGTCGTGGGCAGCAACAGCAGCACGCGCTTCATCGCGGCGCCCGCCTCAGAACGAGTTGAGCTGCTGCTCGGTCGGCTCGGCGCAGCAGTACCACGGTTCCGACAGGCGTGGAATCGCCTCTCCCAGGCTGGCAGGAAGCGGAGCTGCGTTGTGCCCCGCAGCTTCATGAGCCATGCGCCACACGGCGGCGAAGACTTCGCGCCGCGGCAGCTTGCCCTGCTCGCCGCGGGCCACCAGGGCCTGCACGTCCCGTTGCAGGCGGTCCACTCGCGGATCGCGATGTCGCCAGGGATAGCCGAGCAGACCGGGGTCGAACGGCATCAGTTTCTCGCGAAAACCGGGCAGCTCGAGAAGCCGCGAACCCTCCGGCACGAGCAGGCGGATGGCGAGCTGCACCGGTGGCACGCTTGCCACCAGCTGCAGCTCCACCAGCCGCTCGAGCAGCGCGAGGTAGCCCTCCGGCGTAGTCCAGGGCGTGAACGCGACGAAGGTCGGCGCGAGCGCAATTCCCGCTTGCCGGGTGAGCGCGACGGCCAGGTCGAAATCGCGGCTGCTGTGGTTCTTGTCCAGAAGCTGCAGCACCTCGTCGTCGACCGCTTCCACCGCAGAGGTGATGAATAGGCACCCGTTCGCGCGCAATTCGGGCAGCAACGCGGCGTGCTCGATCAGGTGCTGGATCTTGATGGTGGCGTCGAAACTGACCTCCGGGAACACCTGGTGCAGGGCGCGTGCCAACCTGAGGCCGTGAGTCGGCCCGTTCAGGAAGTCCGGGTCGCCGAACGAAATGTGGGCCGCACCTTGCGCCACCTGCTGCCGAATATCCTGCAGCACCACGTCCGGCGCAACGACGCGAAACTTGCCCGCGTACACGGGCACCACCGGGCAATGGCGGCACAGGTGCTTGCAGCCCCGGCTGCCCTCGGCGAATCCGGCGACGCGGGTCGATCCGTCGGGCAGGACCAGATG
>DAHVFK010000110.1 GCA_027317055.1 Betaproteobacteria bacterium
GGACGGGCCGCTGGCCGGCTTCAGCATGAGCGAGAAGGACCGCTACGAGCTGAAGATCGCCGGCCTGTTGCACGATTGCGGCAAGGTGACCACCCCGGTGCACGTGGTCGACAAGGCGACCAAGCTGGAGACGATATTCGATCGCATCCATCTGGTCGAGACGCGCTTCGAGGTGCTCAAGCGCGACGCCGAGATCGCGCGCTTGAAAACGCAGGCGGAGCTGACGGCACGCTCGGCGCCGCGGGTCGAGTTCGAGGCGGGCGAGGCTCGCCACCGCGACCGCGTGCGCCAGCTCAACGAGGACCGCTCCTTTCTGCGTGCGTGCAACATCGGCGGCGAAGCCATGCGCGAGGAGGACATCGAGCACGTGCGCAGGATCGCGCGCTACCGCTGGACCGACAGCGCCGGCCACGAGGCGAACTTCCTGACCGAGGACGAGCTGAAGAACCTGACCATCCGTTCGGGTACGCTCACCGCCGAGGAGCGCCAGGTGATCAATCACCACATCGTGGCGACGATCAGGATGCTCGAGTCGCTGCCCTGGCCGAAGCACCTCAAGAACGTTCCGGAATATGCCGGCGGGCACCACGAGCGCATGGACGGCAAAGGCTACCCCAAGGGCCTGACGCGCGATCAGATGTCGATCCAGGCGCGCGTGATGGGCATCGCCGACATTTTCGAGGCCCTGACCGCCAAGGACCGCCCCTACAAGCGGGGCAAGACGCTGTCGGAGTCGCTCGAGATCCTGGGCCGCTTCAAGCTGGGCGGCCACGTCGACCCCGATCTGTTCGACATCTTCGTGCGCAACAAGGTCTATCAGCGCTATGCCGAGATATTCCTCGACAAGGAGCAGATAGACGAGGTGGATGAATCGCGCATCCCCGGCTACCAGACCTAGGTTGCGCTCGCGGGTGACCGAAATTGGCAGTCGCGGACGGAAATGAGCAGCGGCGAATCGCGCGTCGGACGATTCGATAGATCAAATCGCGCCCTAACGTGACTTATTCCGCCTTTTCGGGTCGTTCCCGGACACCTGGCGGCTGGCACGGCGATTGCTCCTACAGGTACAGGCCAGGCATCGATGCTGGTCAAAATTTTCCAACGGGACAAGGGGTATCGTATGAAACGGCTACAAAAAGGCTTTACGTTGATCGAACTGATGATCGTGGTTGCGATCATCGGTATCCTGGCTGCGGTGGCTCTGCCGGCGTACCAGGACTACACCATCCGGGCGAAGATGTCCGAGGTGATTCTCGGCATGAGCGCGTGCCGCACGTCGATCACCGAGGTCTACCAGTCCGGTCCGACGAATGCGCCTGGCGCCGACGGCTGGGGCTGCGAAAAGACCACCGCCTCGGAGCAGACGAAATACGTCAACGCCATCCACACCGACGCCAACGGCATGGTGACGGCCACCGTGCAGGGCATCAGCAGCGTGGTCAACGGCTCGGTCGTGACGCTGGTTCCGCTGTCGAATTCGTCGACCGCGGCGGTGTTCACGGCGGGTTCGAGCGCGTCGCTGTACGGCTGGAGCTGCGGCGGAACGTCCGCCAACACTCCTGCGGGCCGCACCACGGTTCCGAGCAAGTATCTGCCGGGTTCGTGCCGCGGCTAATTATCGAGTCCTAGCTTCAACTCAAAAAGGTACCCTTCGGGGTACCTTTTTTTTTGATAGGCGCCGGACAGCCGGATGACAGAGCTGACAATCCTGATGCCCTGCCTCGACGAGGCGGCAACCGTCGGCAGCTGCATCGCCAAGGCACGCGAGTTTCTCGAGCATGCGGGCATTTCGGGCGAGGTGCTGGTGGCCGACAACGGCTCCCAGGACGGCTCGCGGGAACTGGCGCGCATGGCGGGCGCACGGGTCGTCGAAGTGCCCGAGCGCGGCTACGGCGCCGCGCTCGCCGCGGGGATCGCCGCCGCGAGCGGCCGCTACGTCATCATGGGCGACGCGGACGACAGCTACGATTTTTCGCGCCTGGAGGGCTTCGTGGAGAAGCTGCGCGAAGGCTACCCGCTGGTGATGGGCAACCGCTTCAAGGGCGGCATCCGAAAAGGGGCGATGCCGTGGCTGCACCGCTACTTCGGCAACCCGGTGCTCAGTTTCATCGGGCGCCTGCTGTTCCGCGCCAAGGTGGGCGATTTCCATTGCGGGCTGCGCGGCTTCGACCGCGAGGCGGTGCGCGGCCTCGAGCTGACGACCCCCGGGATGGAGTTCGCGAGCGAGCTGGTGGTCAAGGCGTCGCTCGCCGGATGGCGCATCGCCGAGGTCCCGACCACGCTGCACCCGGACGGGCGCGGACGCCCGCCGCACCTGCGCAGCTGGCGCGACGGATGGCGCCACCTTCGATTCCTGCTCCTGTTCAGCCCGCGCTGGCTGTTCCTGTATCCGGGGCTTGCCCTGCTGGTGCTCGGTATCGCGCTCACCGCGGCGCTGTACGTCGCTCCGCTGCACGTGGGCCGCGCGGGGCTGGACATACACAGCATGCTCTACGCCTCGGCCGCCGCGATTCTCGGATTGCAGCTGTGTTTGTTCGCGCTTTTCGCGCGCGTTTCGGCGCAGAACGCCGGGCTGCTGCCGCGCCGGCCCGCGCTCGAGGCGTTCCTGCGCGCCGCGTCCCTGGAGCGCGGGCTCCTGGTCGGGCTTGCGGCCGCGGCAGGCGGCTTCATCTGGAGCGCCGTGACATTCTGGCATTGGCGCGAGGTGGGGTTCGGCGCGCTCGATCCGCGCGTCGTGATGCGCGACACCATTCCTGCATCCGCGCTCATGATCGGCGGCATGGAAGTGATGCTCGCTTCTTTTCTGCTGAGCATATTGAGGCTTGGGGAAGGCAGGTGACTGCGCGGCGAAACGCGCTTGTCGGCCTCGCCCTGCTGGTGTTCGCGATGTTCGTCGATACGCTCGTCGTGCCCGGTCCTCGAGTTCTGGGTCTCGCGGCCGGAGACATCACTCAGCAATTCCTTCCTTGGCGGAAATTCGGGTTTGGCGAGCTCGCCAAGGGCAACCTCGCGCTCTGGAATCCCCATATTTTCGCCGGCGCGCCCTTTTTCGGGGGCATGCAATCGGCCCTGCTCTATCCGCCGAACTGGCTGTTTCTCGTCCTGCCGTTGCCGCTTGCGGTCAACTGGAGCATCGCCCTGAACCTGTGGCTGTTGGGGGCCCTGACGTATCTGTGGGCGTCGCGCCGCGGACTGCACCCCTTTGCCGCGTTCGTTTCCGGCGCGCTGGCAATGTTCAGCGCGCCGTCGTTCCTGCACGTGATGGCAGGACACCTTACGAACCTGTCGTCGATGGCATGGATTCCGCTGCAGTTTCTCGCCATCGACGAGTGGTTCGCCCGCCGCAAGCCGGCCTGGTGCCTGGTCGGCATGTTTGCGATCGCGATGGAGATCCTCGGCGGCCATCCGCAGTACGTGTATTTCGCCGGAATCGCGACCGGACTGTACGCCTTGATACGCCTGGCGGAACCGCAGCGCAACCGCCTGTCGGCGCTGGCCGGCGTTCTCAGCATTCCCGCGGGCGCGGCCCTGCTGGCCGCCGTGCAGTTGCTTGCCGGCGTCCAGGCGGTGGAGGAGACGGTGCGCGCCTTGCCCTTGCCGGTCTGGTTCGCAGGCTCGGTCAGCTTTCCTCCGGAGAACCTGCTGACGCTCGTCTCCCCTGCGTTCTTCGGCGACTACACGGTCCATCCCTACTGGGGCCGATGGTACTTCTGGGAAACCTGCGCCTTCATCGGAATGATCGGTCTCGCGCTTGCGTGCTACGGGGTGTCGGCCGCGGGCGTCGCGGGGAAGCGGGCGATCCTGGTTACGCTGGCCGCCACCATCATCCTGGCGTTCGGCGAATACACTCCGCTGTTCCCGGTCCTGTACCACTGGATCCCGCTCTACGACAGGTTTCGCGGCTCGGCAAAATTCATGTTTGTCGCGGCCCTTTTCCTCTGCCTCTTCGCTGGCTACGGGCTGGACAAGACGCTGCGCGAGCGTGCCGTCGCGCGACGCGCGCTCGTGATCGCCGCGGCGGCGGCGATCGTGCTGATCGGCGGCGGTAGCGCGCTGTTGCTCCTGGACGGAAGCTCGGTCTTGAAGGCGATGTATGCGACCGGCCAGACCTACATCGACGGGGCGACCTACGTCAACCCGACCTTCATCGCCGCGAGCCGGTCCTTCGCGGCGCTCGGGCTGATGGTCGCCGGCGCAACGCTGGCCGTAGGCATCGTGGCCGCGTTGCGGGTGCGCCACGACAAGCGCGCGGTGTTCGTCCTGGGGGCGCTCGCGATTGCCGAGGTATTTGCCTTCGCGCGAATAGAAAGGCCGACGTTCGACAGCGCGCAATCGGTGATACCCAGCCTGCGCGAGTATTTTGCCGCGCGGCCGGGCGACTACCGAACCCTGAATCTGTGGAAGCCCAACAGCGCCATGGAAATGGGCACATTCGACGCCTGGGGATACGATCCGGGAGTCACGCGCCGCTATGCCGAGCTGATCGCGTGGAGCCAGGGCGAAGATCCTCACAAGGCGACGCAGTACATGACGTTTCACAGCTTCCCTCCGCTCCTCGCGATGCTGCGCGTGAAATACGTCATCGCGCTTCGGGATCAGGCGGTGCGCATATTTCCCGCGGACAGGGCGCCGTTGGGGCGACTTGAGCTCGTGGGCTCGTACCGGGTCCTCCGGCAGCGGGATGCGATACTCGGCGCCATGGCTGCCCCGTCATTCGACCCTGGCAGGGAGGCTATCCTGGAGCGGCAGCCCGATCCGGCGCCGGTCGCAGGTGAGACACGGGGCCGGGCCAGGATCGTTCGCGAATCGACCGATTTCATCGATATCGAGGCCGACGTGTCTATTCCTTCGCTATTGGTGGTGACTGACGCCTGGGCCGACGGCTGGCGCGCCGTCTCCCTCGCCGGCAGCAGTCAATCGAGCTACCGGCTCATGCCCGCGGACTACGCCTTGCGGGCGGTGGCGCTCGGACGCGGTCATCACAGGCTCAGGATCGAATACGCTCCTACGCTGTTCTATGTCGGGGTATTCCTGTCGTCGTTGGCCTGGCCGTCATGGCTTCTCACTCTGTGGTTTTGGCGTCGGAGGGAGAAGCGCGCCCATGCCTGAGCTTTCGGTAGTCGTGCCGGCGTATCGCGAGCGGGAAAACATCCCTCTGCTGCTCGACGCGCTCGAGCAGGCGCTGGTGGGGCTCGACTGGGAAGCGATCGTGGTGGCGGACTCCGCCGACGACGGCACCGAGGAAGTGGTGCGCGAGCACGCCCAGCGAGACAGGCGGGTACGCATCATCCAGCGCATCGGCCGGCGCGGGCTCGCCTCGGCCTGCATCGAGGGCATGCTCTCGAGCTCGGCGCCGTACCTTGCCGTGATGGACGCGGACCTGCAGCACGACGAAACGCTCCTGCCGAAGCTCCTCGACGAGGCCAAGCGCGGCGGCGCGGACGTCGTGGTGGCGAGCCGGTACATGGAAGGCGGCAGCACCGGCGAGCTGGCCGCCGAGCGGGTGCGCGTCAGCCGCCTGGCCAGCGCTCTGAGCTCGGTGCTGTGCAAGGGGCTGACGGACCCGATGAGCGGCTTCTTCGTGGTGCGCAGAACCTTCCTCGAGCGCGTGGTGCGCAAGCTCTACGGCCGCGGCTTCAAGATCCTGCTCGACATGATCGCCGCCGCGCGCGGACAGGTGAAGCTCGCCGAGCTGCCTTACCGGATGCGCAGCCGCGAGCGCGGCGAAAGCAAGCTCGGCGTCAGGGTGATCGCCGAGTTTTTCATGCTGATCCTCTACCACCTCACCGGCCGCCTGCTGCCGGCGCGCTTCTTCCTGTTCGGCCTGGTCGGGGTGACCGGGGTCGTGGTGCAGCTCGGAGTGCTATCTTTGGCCTTCGGCGCTTCGGCGCAGTTCCTGTACAGTCAGATCGTGGCGACCTGGGTGGCAATGACGAGCAATTTCTTCCTCAACAACATCTTCACCTACGGCGACCAGCGGCTGCGCGGAGCGCGAATGTGGCGCGGCCTGATCAGCTTCTACATGGCGTGCGGCATCGGGGCGTTCATCAACATCGCGCTGGCCGAGTGGCTGTTCATCAAGACCGTGCCGTATTGGGCCGCAGGGCTGACCGGTGCGCTGGTCGCCTCGCTGTGGAACTTCTTCACTACGGCGTCGTTCACCTGGGGCGGCTCGGGCGCCCGCAAGCGATGATGTTTACGCCGCCCGAGCGCTTCCGCCCCGCGCGGGCCGATTGGATGCAGGCGGGCTTGGTCGCGCTGGTGCTGCTTGCGCTGTACGCTTTGACCTCGCCGCGAACCGTGTCGCTCGAAGACGACGGGCTTTTCATCCTGTCGAGCTACTTCCTCGGCATCGAGCACCCGCCCGGCTATCCGCTGTTCACATTGATCGGCCACGTCTTCTCGAAGCTTCCGTTCGGCTCCGTCGCGTACCGCGTGCATCTTGCGAGCGCGTTTTTCGGCGCACTCTCCGGCGCCGCCGCCTGGCTTTGCGCGCGCAAGCTGATCCCCGGGCGCCTGCCGGCCTATCTGGTCGCGTTCGGTCTCGGCTTTTCGCCGGTTTTCTGGTCGCAGGCGATCATTGCCGAGGTCTACACGCTCAATACCTTCTTCTTCCTGGTCCTGGTCTACCTCGGTCTGCGCGCCTGCCCGCCGGGCGCGCCGCCGGATCCGGCCGACCGCCGGATTCTGCCCTGGATGGCGTTCCTGTTCGGCCTGAGCCTGTCGAATCACTGGCCCCTGATGCTGCTGGTGGCACCGGCGTTCCTGATCCTTCTCTGGCCGAGGCGGATGGAGATGCTGAAGCGCCTTCCGCTTCTGCTCGCGCTGTTCGTGCTCGGCTTGCTTCCCTACGTGTGGATGGTGTACCGGTCGCTGCAGCCGATCCCGATCAGCTTCGACGGGCCGCTGCAATCTTTCGCGGAGGTCTGGTACTTCATCAGTCGGGCCGGGTACCGCGGCGTTGACGTCTCCGCTGCGGCGAACTGGCTCGACCGGCTCCAATTCTTTCGCTACTTCGCACTCGAAGCGCTGGCGCAGTTCGCCGTGCTTGGCACGCTGATCGCGGGAGTCGGGGTCTGGCTGCAGCGGCGGATCCTCGGTGACCGGATCGCGGCATTCCTCGTGGCCGCGTTCCTCGGGCCCTCGGCCGTGCTGCTGCTCCTGCTCGGGTTCGACTACGATTCGGTCTCCAAGCACGTATTCCAGGTTTACCCGCTGCCTGCATACGCGGTGCTCGCGCTGTGGATGGGGCTCGGCTTCGCCTGGCTGCGGCGGCGCTTCGCCATCCGGGTTTTCCCCGCGGCGGGCGGTTGTGCTGCCGTGCTGGGGATCATACTGTTCGTGGGCAGCCGCTCGAACCTGCTGGAAAACTACGATTGGGCCGCGAGGTATGCGCATGCCGTCATGCGCGCGCTGCCGCCGAACGCAATCCTGTTCGTCAGCGGCGACGTGGATCTGGGCCCGATCGGCTATTTCCACATGATCGAGAACAATCGCCCGGACATCACGCTGTACCAGTGGAAAGGCCTGGTCCTCGGCAACAGGCTGTTCCATCCGCTACGCACCAGCGAGGAGACGATCCAGCGAAAGTTGAGGCAGTTCATCGATAGCGCGCAGCAGCCGGTGGAGATGACGTTGACGACCTACGGCGGCTACGGCCGGCGCGACCACTGGCTTTTCAACGAGGTGGACAAGTCGATCCCCGATCCGAGGCAAGTCATAGTCGATATCCCAGAGGAAACGCGGCGGTTCTTCGAGCAGTCGGTCCTGCACACCCACGACAGCAATGCCTGGATTGCGTTCCACCAGGACGAATTACGCCGCGGGTACGCGGAGCTCCTGGGGCGCAGCCTGCGGCGCGGCCAGCCGCTCGATGCGCGCACCAAGAGCGACCTCCAGGCGCTGACACAGGATTACTACGGTGCGCTCGGCCTGGCGGAAGGCATGTTTCTGAACCCGAATGGCTTCTCGGCGGCGGAGGTGGTCGCGCTGCTGGACCGGGCGCGCAAGCTGACGCCGCCGGATGTTCCCAAGGCGTATCTTTCCAAGTACTTCGCCGTGCGGGGCATCCTGCGGGCCAACCTGAACGACCGGAGCGGCGCGATCGAAGACTTGAAGACCGCGATCTCGGTCTGGCCTTCGCCGGACAACCGCGCGGTGGGCTCACTCGAGGAGATCTACCAGGACGCGGGCGACGAACGGGCGCTGAGCGCTTTGCGGGAGCGCATCAATCGTCTCAAGCGCAAGCCCTGACCCAAGGGCGCGCGTGGAACGGTCTGTGCGAGTTCTGGTCTTCGCCGTGCCGGCCGCGATCTGCGCCGTATGGACCCTGTTTGCCGGCAAGGACGTCAACTGGGACCTGCTCAACTACCACTACTACATACCCTTCGAGCTGCTTGCCGGCCGGCTGCAACAGGATTTCTTTGCCGCGAGCGCGCAAAGCTACCTGAACCCGGTCGGCTACCTGCCTTTCTACCTCATGGTGTCCTCCGGCTGGCACAGCGTGCTCGTCTCGATCGCACTCGCCGTGGTGCACAGTCTGTGCATCTCGCTTCTTTTTCTTCTTTCCTGGCGCCTGTTCGGGCACCTGCCGCGCAACGAGCGCACGATGTTCGCGCTGCTCGCGACCGGACTCGGGAGCGCGAGCGCGGTGTACTGGGAGACGGTCGGCACCTCTTTCCTCGACCCGCTGCTCGTCCCGCCGATGCTTGCGGGCCTGCTGCTGCTCCTCGCAGACGGCCGTCATGCGCTGCGGCGCGCGGCGTTCGCCGGAGTCCTGTTCGGGCTCGCCGCGGCGCTCAAGTATTCGAACGCGGTGTTCGCGCTTGCGGCGCTGCCCCTCGCGGCCGCCATGCCGGGCGTGCGCGGCGCGGCGCGCTGGCGCACCGTGATCGGCTACGCAGCCGGCGGGGCGCTTGCGGTCGCGGTGCTGGCGGGGCCGTGGCTGGTCATGCTGGCGCACGAATTCGGCAACCCGGTGTTTCCGCTTTTCAACGCATGGTTCCGCTCGCCCTACGCGCCGCCGGTGAACCTGGTCAACGAGCGCTTCGATCTGGATGGCGTGACCGCGGCC
>DAHVFK010000111.1 GCA_027317055.1 Betaproteobacteria bacterium
GTGTTCTGCACCACCGCCGAAGGCGTGCGCGCCGACCGCGCGAAAACGTGGAAGCTGGTCGACCATGTGGCCAAGCCGCAGCAGTTCGCCGAGATGGTCAAAGCGCGCGCGCTCGAGCTGGCGAAGAGCTCGGACCGCCCGGGCGGCAAGGGGGCGGCGCTTACGCCGCTCGGGCGCCGCGAGGACGAGTCCGGCTACCACTACTCCTGCGTCGAGGTGCACCTGAACCGCGCCGCACGCACCGCGACCATCACGGTCGCCGCGCCCGAGGGCGAGCAGCCGCAGACCGCGGAGCAGATGCTCGCCGCGGGCGCCGACTGGTGGCCGCTCAAGCTGGCGCGCGAGCTCGACGACGCCATCCTCATGCTGCGCCACAACGAGCTCGAGATCGGGCTGTGGCTGCTCAAGACCCGCGGCAGCGCGGAGGCGGTGCTGGCGGCGGACGCCGCGCTCGCAGCCAACGCAAGGCACTGGTTCGTGCGCGAAACGATCGGCTATCTGCGCCGCACGCTCGCGCGCCTGGACGTCTCGAGCCGCTCGATGTTCGCCATCGTCGACCAGGGCTCGTGCTTCGCCGGCACGCTGGCCGAGCTGATGTTCGCGGCCGACCGCGCCTACATGCTGCACCTGCCCGAGGAAGAGACGGGCGCGCCGCACCTCGCGCTGTCGCAGTCCAATTTCGGCCTCTGGCCGATGGTGAGCGGCGCCGCGCGCATCGAGGCGCGCTTCTGCGAGCAGCCCGCGCCGGTCGAGGCCGCGCGCCAGGCGATCGGCGAGATGCTCGACGCGCACGACGCGCTCGAGCTCGGGCTGGTGACCGCGGCGCCCGACGACCTGGACTGGGAGGACGAGATCCGGCTCGCGATCGAGGAGCGCGCGAGCCTTTCGCCCGACGCCCTCACCGGGATGGAAGCGAGCCTGCGCTTTTCGGGGCGGGAGAACATGGCGACGCGCATCTTCGGCCGCCTCACCGCGTGGCAGAATTGGATATTCATCCGCCCCAACGCGGTCGGCGAACAGGGCGCGCTCAAGGTGTACGGCAGCGGCGCCAAGCCAACATTCAACTGGGAGCGCGTCTAATCATGACCATCAACTATTCCGAGAAGATTCCGAACAACGTCGACCTCGCCCACGACCGCACGCTGCAGCGCGCACTCGAGCACTGGCAACCGCACTTCCTGCAGTGGTGGCACGAGATGGGGCCGAGCGACTTCGAGCAGGCCGACGTCTACCTGCGCACCGCCACCTCGGTCGACGCCAAGGGCTGGGCCAGCTACGGCGCGGTCAAGATGCCCGACTACCGCTGGGGCATCTTCCTCGCCGACCAGCAGCCCGGGCGCACGATCGGCTTCGGCGACCAGATGGGGCAGCCGGTCTGGCAGCAGGTGCCGGGCGAACACCGCTCGACCCTCAGGCGCCTGATCGTCACCCAGGGCGACACCGAGCCCGCCTCGGTCGAGCAGCAGCGCCTGCTCGGGCATCTGTGTCCGTCGCTCTACGACCTGAGGAACCTGTTCCAGATCAACGTCGAGGAAGGTCGCCACCTGTGGGCCATGGTCTATCTGCTGCACGCCTACTTCGGCCGCGACGGGCGCGAGGAAGCCGAGGAGCTGCTCGCGCGCCACTCGGGCGACGCCGACAAGCCGAGGATCCTGACCACCTTCAACGAGCCGATCTCGGACTGGCTGTCGCTTTACTGCTTCACCTACTTCACCGACCGCGACGGCAAGTACCAGCTCAAGAGCTTCGCCGAAAGCGGCTTCGATCCGCTGTCGCGCACCTGCCGCTTCATGTTGACCGAGGAAGCGCACCACATGTTCGTGGGCGAGACCGGCATCGGGCGCGTAGTCAAGCGCACCCTGGAGGTGATGAAGGAGCTCGGCACCGACGATCCGGCCAAGGTACGCGCGCACGGCGCGGTCGACCTGCCGCTGCTGCAGAAGTACCTCAACTTCTGGTGCTCGTCTTCGCTCGACCTGTTCGGCTCGGAGATCTCGTCCAACGCCGCGGCCAGCTTCGCCAATGGCTTGAAGGGCCGGCCGGACGAGCCGCTGTACCAGGACCACGTGCTGCGCGACGTCAGCCTCAAGCTCGACACGCCCGAGGGCGCGCAGGACGTGCCGATGCTCAACGCGCTGAACGAGGTGATGCGCGAGTCCTACCTCAAGGACTGCGAGATCGGCTTGAAGCGCTGGAACCGCGCGATCGAGCGCGCCGGGCACGACTTCCGCCTCAATCTGCCCTCGTCGCGCTTCCGGCGCGCGATCGGCTCCTGGGTCGGGCTGCCGGTCGATCCGAGCGGCAAGCTGCTGCCGAAGGAGGAGTACGAGCGGCGCCTCAACGAGTGGGTCCCCTCGCCGGAGGACAAGGCTTTCGTGAAGTCCCTCATGCAGAAGGTGGTCGAGCCCGGCAAGATGGCGGCCTGGATTGCGCCGCCGGACCGCGGCATCAACAATCTGCCGCTAGACTACGAGTACGTGCACCTGTCATGAGCGACGCCGCGCCGGCCTTCGCGCGCGCCGAGTGGTGCGCGTTCCTCAACCGCATGCTCGAGGCCGAGCGCGCAGGTGCCAGGGCACTGCTCGAGTTCCTCGGCGAGTACCCGCGCGACGGCGAAGCCTGGAAGGCGCTGCGCAAGGTCCAGGGCGACGAAGCGCACAACTGCGTCGTGCTGGGTGACGTCCTCAAGCGCGTCGGCGAGCCCTATAGCCACGCCACGGGCGAGTTCCTCGACAAGGCGCTCGCGGTGCGCGGCCGGCGCGCGCGGCTCGAGTACCTGTGCCGCGGCCTGGGCTGGTCGGTGCGCGAGATCGAGGCCGCGCTGCCGCGCGTGCCAGACGAGGCGGGGGCCCAGGCACTCACCCGCATCTGCGACACGCACCGCGGCAGCCTGGCGAGTTGCAACGCGCTGCTGAAGTCGAAAGACCTGGTCTGAGCCGCCGGCGCCGCTAGTCCATCCCTTCCCAGCTCTCGGCGCTGGCGCCCGCGAGCGCGCGCACCCGCTCCTCGTCCGCGGCGAACTCGGCCGCCGGCCCGCCGTATACGATCTCGCCGTTGTCGAGCACGTAGGCACGGTCTGCGATCTCGACCGCCGCGCGCACGTTCTGCTCGACCAGAAGGACCGACACGCCCTCCTTGCGCGTGGCGACCACGACCTTGAACACGTCCTGCACGATGATCGGCGCCAGGCCCTGCGAGGGCTCGTCCAGCAGCAACAGCTTCGGGTTGAGCAGCAGGGCGCGCGCGATCGCGAGCATCTCCTGCTCCCCGCCCGAGAGCTGACGCCCCTTGTTGTTCCTGCGCTCCTCGAGCCGCGGAAAGAGCTGGTACACGCGCGCGATGGTCCAGGGCCCGGGGCGCTCGATCGGCACTTTCAGGTTCTCGTCCACGGTCAGATTGGCGAAGATGCGCCGCCCTTCGGGCACGAAGCCGACGCCCAGACTGGCGATCCGGTAGGGCGGCCAGTCGGTCGTGGCGTGGCCGAACACGCGCACCACGCCTTCACGCGCATGAGTCAGACCCATCAGGCTGCGCAGCGTAGTCGACTTGCCCGCGCCGTTGCGTCCGAGCAGGGCCACGATCTCGCCCTCGCCCACCTCGAGGCTTACCCCGTGCAGAATGTGGCTCTTGCCGTAGAACGTGTGCAGCGCTTCGGCTTCGAGGGCGTTCATGCCGCTTTCCCAAGGTAGGCCGCCTGCACACCCTCGTTGCGCGCGATCTCGTCGGGCGTGCCCTCAGCGAGCACCGCACCTTCTGCCAGCACCATGATACGATCGGCAAGATGGAACACAACGCGCATGTCGTGCTCGATCAGGACGATCGTGAGTTTCTGCTCCCGGTGCAGCCGCCGAATCAGCCTGGTGATGTCGTAGGTCTCCTGGTCGCCCATGCCTGCGGTCGGCTCGTCCAGCAGCAGCAGGCGCGGCTTGAGCGCGAGCGACATCATGATCTCGGTCGCGCGCTGATCGCCGTGTGGCAACTCGCCCACTAGCCGGTCCGCCTTTTCGCGCAGTCCGCCCATGTCCATCAGCCCAGATACGCGCGCAGCCATCTCCTGGGCAACTTCGCGCGACAACCACGGCCGCAGCCGGTATCCGGCCGCGCCCTCTACGGGGATGCGCAGGTTCTCGCGCACCGTGAGCTCGGGAAAGATCTCGGTGACCTGGAAGGTGCGCGCGATGCCGCGCCATACGCGACGTGCCGGCAACAGGTTCGTGATGTCCTTGCCGTCGAAGACGATACGGCCGGAGGTCGGCGGGAGCAAGCCGCTGATGAGGTTAAAGAAAGTTGTCTTGCCGGCGCCGTTCGGGCCGATCACCGCCCGTAGCTCACCCGGCTCGACCGCCATCGATACGCCGCTCACGGCGACCAGGCTGCCAAAGTCGCGCGAAATGTTATCGACCTGCAGCAGACTCACGAGGCCACCTTGCGCCGAACGATACCCAGCACGCCGCGCGGGAAGAACAGCACGATCAGCACGAACAGCAGGCCGATGAAGGACTCCCAGTTCTGCGTCATGCTCGAGACATAGTCCTGCAACACGACGAAAATCACCGCCCCTACCAGCGGACCCCAGAACGAGCGCATGCCCCCGAGGACCGCCATAATCACGAAGTTGCCCGACAGGCCCCAGTACAGTGCGCGCGGATCGACGAAATTGTTCAGGAGGGCGTAGAGCGCGCCCGCGATGCTGACGAAGAAGCACGAGATCGTGAAGGAAAGCCAGATGTGGCGCTCGACCGGAATCCCGAGGAATCGCGCGCGGCGCTCGTTCTCCCGGATCGCGAGCAGCGTGCGCCCGAACGGCGAGCGCAGCAGGATCGTCATGAGTGCGACCGAGAGCGCAAAAAAGAACAGGATGAAGTAATAAAAGAGCTCTGGATTGTGAAGGATGTCGAGTTTGGTGAAACCGAGATCGATCGGCACGCGGGTCCAGTTGGTCAACCCGTCGTCGCCACCGGTAACGGTGTTCCAGCGGAATGTGATGAAGTAGAACACCTGGCCAAAGGCGATCGTCACCATGGCGAAATACACGCCGCGCAGCTTGACGATCAAGGTGCCGATGATCGCGGCGGCAGCCGTGCCGACCAGGACGCCGACCAGAATGGCGAGCGGCGTGCTCGGAACCAGGTATTTGATGGTCATGGCGGCGCCGTAGGCGCCGAGGCCGAAATAAGCGGCATGACCGAAGGACAGCACGCCGGTGAAGCCGAGCAGGAAATTGAGCGCCATGGCGGCGAGCGCCATCACCAGCACCCGGCTGCCAAGCTCGGTATAGCCGCCGACCCAATGCATCCAAAAGGGTGCCGTGAGCAGCAGCAGCCAGACGATGGCGTTCGCCGCCAGTTTATTGTTGATCTGGCCCATCTAGAATCTCCCTTCCTCGCCCAGGAGACCGCGCGGGCGAACCAGCAAGACGATACCCATCATGATGTAGATCACCGCCTCGCTGGCCGACGGGAAGAACATGGTGGTGAGCCCGGAGGCAACGCCGATCAGAAGTCCGCCCAGGAGCGTCCCGGGCAGGCTGCCGAGACCGCCGACGATGATCGCGACGAAGCTCGGCATGATGAGCGAATTCCCGATGGTCGGCGACAAACCGAGCATGCCGGCCGCGAGCACGCCCGCGAGGCCGGCAAGGTAGATGCCGAGGCCGAAATTGAGAGTGCGCAGGATGCGCACGTTGACGCCCAGGACCGAGACAGTCTCCAGATCGAGGGTGCCGGCCCGGATACGCATCCCGAGGCGGGTGCGATTCAGAATCAAGAACAGGCCAGCCACCGCGACGCCCACCAGAATCACCATGAACACCCGGTAGCCGGTGAGGAAGAAATACTCGACGCTCAACGGCTGCATCAGCCAGTCCGGCACTTGGTAGGGCACGCTTTGAGCGCCCCAGATGAAGCGCGTGCCGTCCTCGAAAATGTAGGCGAGGCCGAAGGTGAGCAGCAAGCTGTAAAGTTGATCTCGCCCGTAGAGGCGGCGGATCAGCACGCGCTCGACGACCAGACCGATGAAGGCGGTCAAGAAGGGTGCGATCAGCAGGGCGCCCCAGAAACCGACGAAGGGAATTAGCACATAGGCGAGATAGCCGCCGATGGCGAGAAAGCCGCCGTGCGCGAAATTGATGACACCAGACAGGTTCAGGATCAACGATAGGCCGAGAGCCATCAGTGCGTAGAACGCGCCGATGATCAGTCCGTTGAACACGTTGAACAGAATTAGTTGCGTCATTCAGGTATCGTGTCTTAACGTCGCAATGCTCCGCAAAAGACCATCCCGACGCGTAACACACGTCGGGGAACCGCATCTGGGGGGGGCGAGATTATCCGATTATCAAGGCGCGCACGCGTCGGCACAGCGTCAAGCGGCCGGGCGTCGCGCCAGAGGCGCAACGCCCGTAGCCTAGTTCGCTCAGACCGGACCGGGCGTTAGGCCGGCCAGGTCATCTTGCATCCGGTGTCCTCGAGCGTACCGGAGATGTCGATGCCCTTGACGACGTCCGTAACCTTGAACAGGTCGTCCGGCGCACTGCCGTGCGCCTGCGCGTGCCCAACATAGAGGTCGCCGATGAGCTGGTTCTGTCCGGCGCGGAAAAACGCGCCGTTCGGCATCAGCGCCACCTCGGGAGGAAGATGATAGCCTTGGAGAAATTTTGCCATCTTGACCGCCTCCAGGGACTTGGCGCCATTCGCCGCGAGCGCGCAGGTCCAGGTCGCGGCATAGCCGAACCAGGTACGCGCGGTCGGCACGCGACCGGACATCTTCTTGATCGCCGCGACGAATTCCGCGACGTGCGGCACGCCCGGCTGCTTCCAGTACCACTCGAACACCCAGGTGCCGATACGCGCCTCGGGCGGCAGGCCCTCCTGCGGTTCGAGTTCGCCTTGGGCGCCGGCGAGATGAAAGCGCTTCTGAAGGCCGAACTGTACCGCCTGCTTTAGCGCGTTCACCTGGTCGTCGCCCTGGACCAGGAAGATGATCACGTCCGGCTTCGCCGCCTGGGCTGCGATCAGATAGGAAGAGAAGTCGGTCGTGCCGAGCGGCGTCAAAGCGCCGCCGACTCGAGTGCCACCGAGCTTCGCCGCTGCCTTGATCATGCCCGCCTCGAGCGTGTGGCCGAAGGCGTAGTCGGGCGTGATGTAGTACCACTTCTTGCCGAAGTCCCTGATCAGGGTGCCGGCGACCGCATTCGCCTCCGTCTGGGTCGGGTTGCAGATGCGGAATACGTTCCAGTGGCAGCTGGTGCCGGTGACCGCGTCGGTATGGCCGCCGGGGTCGATCATGAACACGCCTTTCTCGTAGGCGACCGCCGCCATGGCAAGCGCAAGCGCGGAGTTGATGTTGCCGATCAGGAAGTTCACGTGATCGCGATCGATCAGCTTGCGTGCTTTCTGCACCGTAGTGCCGGCGTCGCCGCTGGTCGAATCCTCGACCAGGAGTTCGGCCTTGCGGCCCAGAATTCCACCCTTGGCGTTGATCTGCTCGAGTGCGAGCTTGCAGCCGTACAACTCGTTCTTGCCCAGTGCGGCGTAAGTGCCGGTGAGCGGATTGTCCAACCCGAGCCTGACCGGCTCCTCGCCGCGCGCCTTGATGATGAATGGCGGCACTAGTTGCAGTGCGCCGGCGGTTGCCGCGGCCTTGAGCACCGTGCGGCGGCTGACCTTCTTGCTCGAAGAATCGTTGACTGTCATTACTGTCTCCTCGGTACGGTTTCGTGTGGACGGAGCCGATGTCGGGCACACAGACCCGGCTCTTTCTATGGAAGCGCTGTGGCAGCGGGCGGACGAACTAGCCCTCGCTCCGTCTTTGCTTCAACGGAGCACGAGTCTACCGATCGAGTCTGTCCGGCCGCTTACCGCGTGCTGACAAAATTGCCTCTCGCGCGAAGGTTTGATGCAAGCTTTTTGCTCGCGCGCCGGCACGAAGTTGCCGGGACGTCTAGCTCTGATCGCGATGCGCGGCGCGGACGCAAATTCTGCGTTTCGGTGGCTCGACCGGCGGGTTGACGACACCCGGGATGTGGCCCGAACTCGACCGAGCGAAGCGCTCGAGAGAAGTGACGTAGGCGTTGATGCGGAAGGTGGTCGTCATTTCGTTGCCGCCGAAGAATCCGCGCACCCGCATCAGGTCGATCTCAGGCGGTCGCGGAACGCGGCCGCGCCGGAGGCGATCGCCAGGTTCTTGGCTACCCGGCAGTGCTCCGGACTGGTCACGCGCACCATGCCGGCCTACCTGTCCTGCATGAGATGTTGCGCCAGATCAAATCTCCACTGTGCGGCTAGAATAGCGGTGCGATCTAGGGGGGGCACGCAATGGGGGCGCGTCTGCATTCCGACCTGCGCTTCGCGCCGGCGCAAGTTCTGTCCGAACGGCGTTCCGACGGCACGCTGCTGCTGCGCTCGCCACAGAGGCTGGCGCCGTACGCGCGCGCGGTCGGCGAGTGGCTGGTGCACTGGGCTGCCGCGGCGCCCGAGCGGACCTTCCTCGCCGAGCGCGCGGGCGAAGCGTGGCGCAAGCTGAGCTACCGCGAGGCGCTCGACGCGGCGCGGCGCATCGGCCAGGCGCTGCTCGAGAGGGGGCTGGGCACCGATCGCCCGGTCGCGATTCTGTCGGACAACGGCATCGACCATGCGCTGCTTGCGCTCGGCGCGATGCACGTGGGCGTGCCGGTAGCGCCGGTCTCGCCCGCCTACTCGCTGACGTCGAAGGATTTCGCCAAGCTCAGGCACATCTACGAGCTGGTGCGCCCCGGACTGGTGTACGCCGCCGATCCCGCCAAGTACGGTCCCGCGCTCGGCGCGCTGGGAGCGCGAGCGACGCCGCTGGCCGAACTGCTCGAGCACGCGCCCACGCGGCGCGTCGACGACGCGTTCGCCGTGCTCGGACCGGAGACCGTCGCCAAGATCCTGTTCACTTCCGGCTCGACCGGCGTGCCCAAGGGCGTGATCAATACGCAGCGCATGCTGTGCGCGAACCAGCAGATGCTGGCGCAGGCCTGGCCGTTCGTCGAAGACCGCCCGCCGCTGGTCATCGACTGGCTGCCGTGGAACCACACC
>DAHVFK010000112.1 GCA_027317055.1 Betaproteobacteria bacterium
GACTGTACGTCATCGAGGACGCTGCGCAGGCGGTGGGGGCCTCGCTCAGGGGCCGCAGGGTGGGCTCGTTCGGGCACGCTGCCTGCTTCAGCTTCAACCCGCTGAAGAACCTGCACGCGCTCGGCGATGGCGGCGCGGTCGTCACCGGCGACGAAGCCCTGCACCGCCGGATCCTGCAGGCGAGGAGCCACGGTCTCGCGGATCGCGAGCGCTGCGAGTTCTTCAGCTACAACTGCCGGCTGGACGAATTGCAGGCGGCGTTGTTGCGGGTCCAGCTTCCCCATATCGATGCGCGGACGGCCGAGCGACGCGCGCTCGCGCAGCGCTACGACACGCTTCTCGCCACATACGGCGAGGTCCCCATCGAGCGGGTCAGTGAGTTCTGCGTCTACCAGACTTACGTCTTCAAGAGCGAACGGCGCGACGCGCTGCAACGTCACCTGCGGGAAAACGGTGTCGAGGCTCTGGTGCATTACGCGACGCTGATCCACGAGCAGCCCGCCGCGCGCGTCCTGACTTGCCCGTCCGATCTCTTGCCCCGCGCGAGGCGGCATGCCGACCGCATTCTGAGCCTGCCGATCTTTCCCGGCCTGACGCATGCCCAACAGGACCACGTGGCCGCGCTCGTGGGCGAATTCCTGCGGGGTCGCGGCGGCTGATGCGGCCGGCAAACGAGGAGGCACGCGCCCGGGCCGCGAACATCGCGTTCTGGCTGGTGGTCGCGGGCGTAGTTGCGCTGAAGCTGGTGCTGATCTCGGACCTGTCGGTGCAAATCAAATTTTTGCCGCACGACGACTCGCTGTATGTCGGCCGCGCGTATTATCTTCTCCTGGGGCAGGGCTACGGGCCGTACGATCCGCGCATTCTGGAGAAGTACCCAGGCATATCGCTCTGGCTCGCGGCGATGCGCCTGCTGGGCATTCCGTTCCTGCTCTCGGTCAACGTTCTGTACATACTCTCGGGCCTGTACGTACTGACGGGCCTGCTCAAGTGCGGAGTTCGGCGCTCGCTCGCGTTTGCCGCCTTCATGCTGTTTCTCTTCAACCCGATCACCATGGGCTACGAATGGGTGCGCGTTATCCGCGAGCCGCTCGACACCGGCTTGCTCGCCCTTGTCCTCGGCGCCATGCTTCATGTCTACCGGGCGACGGGCGAAGGCCGCGCGGCGTGGGCGCACCTCGCGGTGATTGCATCGGCCTTTGCGTTTTCGTTGTTCATGCGGGAGGAGGACCGGCTGCTATGGGCTTTGCTCGGTCTCTTCTGGCTCGGCGTCGCGTGGCACGCGTATCGCGCGAGGCCGCCTTCACGCGCATTGGTGGCGTTCGTCGTGGCGGCGGCGCTGGTTCCGGCCGCGTCCGGCAAGCTTTACGAATATGCACTTCGCGCCTTCGCCGAGGAGCATTACGGCCAGCCCGTACTGAACGAGCTCGAGGAGGGGGAGTATCCGCGCCTGCTGGCGGCTATACGCTCGATCAACGATGCGAAGGACAACCGTCTGGTGATGGTGACGCAGGGAGCGCTGCATAAGCTGAGGGTAGTTGCGCCCGACTTCGCGCCAGTGATCGACCGCCTTCCTACCCCGAGCGCCGGATCGTTCTCTTGCCGCATCCAGGGGGTTTGCAGTGAGATCTCGAATGGTTGGATGCCGTTCTGGATCAAGGATGCGGCCTTCGAGGCGGGCCTCACACCGACGCTTCCCGCCGCTCAGGCGTATTTCCGGAATGTGCGCGAGGAGATCGAGCGCGCGTGTGAGGCGAAGAAGCTGCACTGCACCGAGCGGGGGAGGAGCCTAATACCGCCAATGGAGTTCCGCTGGACGCGGGCCTACGTGGGCGAAGCCTGGCGCCTGGCCAAAATGGCTTTCGGGCCGGACCCGAACGTGCTTAGCCTGCCTCCCGTAACCTACAACGTCCCGATCGACCTCGGCCGCCGTTTCCAGGCGGTGACCATGACGTCCCGGTTCGACACCCTATGGCAGTCGAGCTTCGCGGATCGTCCGAACAGGCCGCTATACCAAAGCCCGCTGTGGGCCTCGCGGACCGCGCTGACAAAGCCATATCGAGCGTTCGCTGCGCTGCTGCTCATCGCTGCGCTCGTGGCCTTAGGCATCCGGATATGGTTGGCCGACGTTTCTACGCTTGGCCCGCTGTCGCTGACGATCGCTGTCTTTGGCATATACTTGCTGTTGCGATTCGTCGCCTTATCGTACGTCGCCGTGTTCATGGGCCACTTCGAGCCCCGTATGATGTTCGCTACCTATGCGCTGGGCACCTACTTTGCGCTGCCGTTGATCGCCTGCGCGGTTAGCGCGACGCGCATAGCCAAAGATCGGTAAGCTACATGAAGAAATTCGCCACGATTGTTCACTTGCTCGTGCTTGTCGCGCTTGCGGCCCTGGCGCCCGCCCGGGCAAGGGCGGCGGAATTTCCGGCCGGGGATGCCATCAGGCTGGAGATACCGGTGCTGCCCGGCACCCTGCGCTACGCAGAACTTCTCGAATATCCCGGATATCTCGCGGTAGTTCTGGAAAACAACGGCCTCAGCCCGAGTTTTTCCAGCAAGCTTCAGGTCGAAGCGGACGGCCGTTCTGCGCGCATCCAGAACGCCGTACTGCGCTATACGGGGCACAAGGAAGATCTGTACACCTACGAGGCCGCGGTCGAGATCGGGATTGGTGATTCGAAGATTTCGTTTCCCGTTACAGTTGACATGTCCACGGCTGCTTCGGGCAAAGTCACCGTGACCCTTACGCCGCCGCTTGCGAGGCTCATTCCCTCGGAGCTGATCGACCGGATTCGCACCAAGACGCTGCTCATGGCGAACGCCAGGGCGCAGCAGAAGGTGCTCGACTACCTGGAGCACGAGAGCAAGCTGCATGCGCCGGGCAGCGGCATGCAGCGCTTAATCGTCGCGGTCCTGGTCGACGCGCACAACCGCGGCGGTGGGCCGGAGGGTTCGGGGGGGCGCGATGTCGGCGATGCAGTGCCTCTGTCGGATCAGTGGCTGTTGATTCTGACGCTGGTGATTTGGCTGCTGGTGGTGCCAGTGGCGCTTCTTGCCTATAAGCTGCGTCTCAGGCGCCGCAGGGTGGCCTGATCGATGGCTGCGTCAGGGGAGGTGCATCCCCAAGGCGTCGCGGTAATCATCGTCAACTACAACGCGGGCGCCCTGCTCGGACGCTGCCTCGATGCGCTGGGACGTCAGACTGGCCACGGCTTCCGCACCATCGTGGTGGACAATGCCAGCACCGACGGCTCGGCCGACGGGATCGAAGCGCGCTTCCCCGGGGTCGAGGTACTCAGGCCGGGATCCAACCTTGGCTTCGCGGCCGGCAACAACCTCGGTTTGAGGTCCGCGGGCGAGGTCATGCGCTGGATCGCGCTGCTAAACCCGGACGCCTTCCCCGCGCCGGACTGGCTCGAGCGCCTGCTCGCGGCCGCCGAGGCACAGCCGCAATTCGCGTTTTTCGGCTGCCGGATGCGTCTGGCCGACGCGCCTTCGTTGCTGGACGGCACCGGCGACGTGTACCACGTGAGCGGTACAAGCTGGCGCCGCAACCACGGTGTGGCGGCTGCGCGGGGCGCGGCAAAGCCCGGGGAGATCTTCGGACCGTGCGCAGCCGCAGCGCTCTACCTTCGTGCGGCGCTGGATGAGGTCGGTGGCTTCGACGAGCGGTACTTCTGCTATCACGAGGACGTGGATCTGGCCTTCAGGCTGCGGCTGCGCGGCTATCGCTGCGCCTACGTGCCCGACGCGGTCGTCGACCACGTCAGTTCGGGCATCGTCGGCCGACGCAGCGATTTCGCCACCTATCACGGCCAGCGTAACCTGGTGTGGACCTTCGTCAAGAACATGCCGACCGCGCTGCTTTGGCTCTACCTGCCCGCGCACATGGCGGCGAACTTCGCCGCGATCGCGGTCTGCGCCGCGCGCGGCCAGTTCGGCATCGCGCTGCGCGCCAAGCGCGACGCGCTGCGCGCGCTACCGGAGGTGCTGGCGCAGCGGTGCGAGATCCAGGCGCGACGCACGGTGGGCGCACGCGCATTACGTGCAGTCATGGCGCACGGCATTCGGCCGCTGTGGCGCCGCGCGCGGGGTAAGGTGTGACGGCGGCCTTGCTTTCCGTGTCGGTCGTCACCTACGCGCCCGACCTCGCGGTGCTCGGCCAGACCCTCGGCTCACTGGCGCAAGCGCTGGCGCACGCAAGAGCCGCCGGCAGCCTCGCTCGCGCGCAGGTGAGCGTGATCGACAATGGCCCCGGGACACGCTTCGCTGAACCGCTTCGCGAACTCGTGCGCACGGTCCTGCGGCCGCCGCTCGAGGCGCGCGTGCTCTCGGGACATGGTAACGTGGGCTACGGACGCGGTCACAACCTCGCACTGCTCGGCTCGGACGCCGACTACCATCTGGTGCTCAACCCGGACGTAACGCTCGCGCCCGATGCGATCGACGCCGCGCTGGACCATATGCAGGCGCATCTCGACATTGTGATCCTCGCACCCGAGGCGCGCGACGCGCGCGGCGAGCCGCTTTACCTGTGCAAGCGCTACCCAAGCGTGCTCGACCTCGCGTTGCGCGGCTTTGCCCCGCGCGCCGTGCAGCGGCTGTTCCGCGCGCGCCTAGAACGCTACGAGATGCGCGACCTGCCGCGCGACGAGGCGAGCAGCGGGGTCCCGATCCTGAGCGGCAGCTTCATGTTCTGCCGCCGTGCACCGATCGCGGCCGTCGGTGGCTTTGCCGACGCCTTCTTCGTCTACTTCGAGGACTTCGATCTCAGCCTGCGCGCCGCCGCCGTGGGTGGGCTGGCCTATGTGCCTGCGGTGCGCATCGTGCACCGCGGCGGCCACACCGCGCGCAAGGGCTTGCGCCACGCCGCGCTGTTCGCGCGCTCGGCGCTCACCTTCTTCAACCGCCACGGCTGGAAGTGGGCATGACGCTCGCGAGAAACACGCTGCTCAACCTCGGCGGGCTCGCCGCGCCGCTGGTCGCCGCGCTGTTCGCGGTGCCCGCCCTGGTGGCGCGTCTCGACGCCGACCGCTTCGGCTTCCTCGCCATAGCCTGGGTGCTGGTAGGCTACTTCAGCCTTTTCGACCTCGGCTTGGGACGCTCGCTCTCGCGCCTGATCGCCTCGCGCGCGGGCGGCGCGCGCGCTGCCGAGCTGCCGACGCTCGCGCGCACGGCGCTTGCGCTCAGCTTCGCGCTGGGCGCTGTCGCGGGCCACGTTCTGTTCGTGGCGGCGGGTCCCGTATGCACGCGGCTGCTGAGGCTGCCGGCTGCGCTGCAGCCCGAGGCCGTCGCGGCGCTGCGCGTGCTCGCCGCATGCCTGCCATTCGTCACCGTCACCGCGGCGCTGCGTGGCGTGCTGGAGGCGGGCCAGCGCTTCGGCTGGGTGAACGCAATCCGTATCCCGCTCGGAGTGCTCACCTTCGCCGCGCCGCTCGCCGCCGCCGCGCTCACGCCGAGTCTCGTGGCGCTCGCCCTGGCGCTCGCCGCGCTGCGCGTGGTGGCGCTCGCCGCCTACTGGATAGTGAGCGCGCGGCTCTACCCGGAGTTCGCGCGGCCCGGCATGCCCCGGCTGCGCGCGGCTCGCGAGGTGCTCGGTGAGGGCGCGTGGATGACGGTCTCGAACGTGGTCGGGCCGCTGATGGTCTATCTGGACCGCTTCGTGATCGCCGCGCTGCTCGCAGTATCGGCGGTGGCCTACTACACCGCGCCCTACGAGGTGGTGACGCGGCTTTGGCTGGTGCCCGCGGCGCTTGCCGGCGTGCTCTTCCCGGCGTTGGCCGCCGCACCGCCCGAGCGCGCCGCCGCGCTCTACCGCACCGGCGTAAAGGCGGTCGCCGCGGCGCTGTTCCCGGTGATCCTCGCCGCGGCGCTGTATGCCCCCGAGTGGATGCACGCCTGGCTCGGCGCCGAGTACGCGCGGCGCGGCGCGCGCGTGGCGCAGCTGCTGTGCCTCGGGGTCATGGTCAACAGCCTCGGCTACCTGCCGTTCACGCTGCTGCAGGCGCGCGGGCGCGCAGACCTCGCCGCCAAGGCGCACCTCGCGGAGCTGCCGTGCTACGTCGCGCTGCTCGCGCTGCTCGTGCCGGCGCGCGGCATCGAGGGCGCTGCGCTCGCCTGGACGCTGCGCTGCGCGGCGGACGCCGCGGTGCTGTTCGCGCTGGCGCGCTGGCGCCTGCCGGAGACCGCGACGCTGTTCGCCGGCGCCCAGGCGGTGTCGCTCGGCGTCGCGCTCGCCGCGCTTGCGGGCGCGCTGCTGCCGCAGTCGTCCGGCGCCAAGGCCGCATACCTCGTGATAGCGCTCGCGGCCTTCGTGCCGCTCGCCTGGCGCGTGCTGCTCGACGCGGGCGAGCGCGCGCTGGCGCGCAGCCTGCCCGCGCTCATCGCGGGGAGGCCGCGATGAGCGACGCGCTCGTGGCCCGGCCTGCGCCGCGCTGCATGCTGTGCGGAGGCGAGGGGCGGCTGCTATACGACGGCCTGCGCGACCGCCTGTTCTCGGCGCCGGGCGAGTGGTCGCTGCGGCTGTGCACCGACAGGGGTTGCGGGCTGATGTGGCTCGACCCCATGCCGGAGGAGGCCGACATCCACAAGGCCTACGCGAGCTACTACACGCACGTCGAGGCACCGGCGCGCGGCGGCGCGATGGCGCGGCTCTTCGCTGCGGCCAAGCGCGGCTACCTCGCGAACCAATTCGGCTACGGCGAAGGCGTCTCCATCGCCGAGCGCCTCGCGGGTCTCCTGCCTTGGCTCTATCCCGGCCGTCCCGCCGAGCTCGACTTTTCGGTGATGTGGCTCGCGCGCGGCGCGCGCGGGCGGCTGCTCGACGTCGGCGCGGGTAGCGGCTGGCTGGTGGCGCAGATGCAGGCGCTGGGCTGGCGGGCGGAGGGACTCGATTTCGATCCCGCGGCGGTGGAGCGCGCGCGCGCGCGCGCGCGCGGCCTCACCATGCATTGCGGCGCGCTCGCGGAGCAGCGCTTCCCGGACGCGAGCTTCGACGCGATCGCGATGAGCCACAGCATCGAGCACGTGCACGATCCGGTCGCCTGGCTTGCCGAGGCGTACCGCATCCTGTGCCCAGGCGGGCGGCTGGCGCTCGCCACTCCCAACTCGGCCAGCATGCTGCACCGGCGCTTTCGCGAGCACTGGTTCGCCCTCGACCCTCCGCGGCACTTGCAGCTTTTCAACCGAGCGGCGCTGGATACGGCGCTGCGGCGCGCGGGCTTTACGCGTCAGCGTCAGTTCACGTCTGTGCGCGACGCCGACGGCGCCTATCTGGGCAGCCGCGCCATCCGGCGGCGCGGGCGCTTCGATATGACCGCGCCGCGTCCGGCGCTGGCGCGCTTCGTCGCGCGTATGGTTCAATTGCGCGAAGTTGCGCGCAGTGCGCGCGACCCCGACGCGGGGGAGGACTTAGTGGCGCTGGCGGTGAAATGAGCGCGCCGACTCGCATCGTCGTCACAGGGGCGCGCGGCTTCATCGGTGTGCACGTATGTCGCGCGCTCGCGGCTGCGGGCTACGAGGTGCATGGGGCATCGCGCGAAGAGTGGGGCGATCTCACGGCGCCACACGATTTCGCGCCGCTGTTCGAGGGTGCGCAGGCGGTGGCGCACCTTGCCAACATCGCGCATGCGGCGGTGCCCGAGGCGGAATTGCGGCGCGTGAACGTCGAGGGTACGCGCCGTCAGGCCGAGCAGGCCGCGGCGGCGGGCGTTCGAAGGTTCGTGTATCTCAGCTCGGCCAAAGCGGCGGCGCCTGAAGACGCCTACGGACGCGCCAAGCTCGCCGCCGAGCAGGCGCTCGCGGGTGTCACGGGCCTCGAAGCCGTGGTGCTTCGCCCGCCGCTCGTCTATGGCCCCGGTGTGAAGGCGAATTTTCTTGTACTGATGAAGGCGGTCGCGCGCGCGTTGCCGCTGCCCTTCGCGGGTATCGAGAACCGCCGCAGCCTGGTGTATGTCGGAAACCTGTGCGATGCGATCATCCGATGCCTTGAGGCGCCGCAGGCGGCATGCAAGACGTATTTCGTGAGCGACGGCGTGCCGGTGTCGACACCCGATCTGGTGCGCGCCATTGCACGGGCGCTAGGCAAGCCTGCTCGCCTGTTTCCGTTCCCGCCGCGGCTACTCGATCTGGTTCCGCCGCTGCGACGACTGACCCGATCGATGGAGGTCGACGACAGCGCGATCAGGCGCGAGCTGGGCTGGCGGCCGCCATACACCTTCGAGCAGGGCCTGCGCGCCACCGCGGACTGGTACCTCGCGCAAGCCCGCTAGAATAGTTGCCATGCTCTGGCAGCCCGCGCTCGCCGCGTTCGTGATTACTTTGCTGTGCGTCAAGGTTCTGATTTCCGAGACCGGCCGCCGGCTCGCGCTCGACCACCCCAACGAGCGCTCGCTGCACGAGCGGCCGGTGCCGCGCACCGGCGGCCTCGCGATCGCGGCCGGGGTCGGCGTCGGCTGGCTGGTCGGCGCGCCCGGGTTCGCGACTGCGCTTTCGCTCGCCGCTGCGCTCGCGCTGCTGTCGTTTCTGGACGACCTGTTCGGCCTGCCGACCGCGGTGCGGCTCGCGGGGCATCTGGGCGCCGCGGCGGCGGTGGTGCTGATCGAGTTGCGCTTTCCGGGCTGGGCGGTGCTGGTACTGTTTGCGCTGGCGGTGGCCTGGTACGCGAATCTTTACAACTTCATGGACGGGTCCGACGGCCTGGCGGGCGGGATGGCGGTGTTCGGCTTCGGCGCCTATGCGGCGGCGGCCTGGCTGGCGGATGTTCGCCCGCTCGCCGAGCTGAGCGTGGTGCTCGCTGCGGCCTCGGGCGCCTTTCTGGTGCGCAATTACCCGCCCGCGCGCATCTTCATGGGCGACGTCGGCTCGGTGCCGCTCGGCTTTCTGGCCGGCGCGCTCGGCCTGATCGGCTGGAACGACGGCGTCTGGCCGCTGTGGTTTCCGCTGCTGGTGTTCGCGCCGTTCGTGTGCGATGCGACGCTCACGCTCCTCAAGCGCCTGCTGCGCGGCGAGCGGGTGTGGCAGGCGCACCGGGAGCATTACTACCAG